>NZ_JARE01000051.1:0-19673 GCF_000708325.1 Microbacterium sp. Cr-K20
GTCTCGCCGTCGGCGCGGGCGCGGCGCACCGGCTCGACGATGCGGGCGCGCAGCTTGAGACTGCCGTCTGCGGCGATCTGCCGCAGCCGGTGCACGATCGCGGGGTTCGCGAATCGCTCGAGCAGCGCCGTCCGGTAGGCGGGAAGGTCGAGTTCGACGCCGGCTCTGTCGGCGCCGGCATCGAGGCGCCGCTGGGCGAGATCCCACAGGTCGTGCACGAGAGCTGCGCATTCCGGGTCGGCGATGGCCGCGGCGACGGTCTCGTGTCCGCGCAGGACGCCGTCGGAGGCGAGAAGGGAGTGCGCGCCGTTGAGCATCCAGAGTTTGCGCTGCTCGAACGGTTCGATGTCGGACACGAAGGAGGCCCCGGCATCTTCCCAGCGCGGGCGGTCGGCGCGGAGGCGTCCGCTCAGGATCCAGCTGTGGAAGGGCTCGGTCACGACCAGGGCCTCGTCGCGGATGCCCTCGCGTGCGGCGACGGCGTCGATGTCGTCTGCCGTGGTGCGTGGGGTGATGCGGTCGACGGACGTGCTGACCACGTCGACCTGCGCGTCGATCCAGGCGCCGAGGGAGGGGGAGGTGAGCGCGGCGAGGTCGCCGACCACGGACCGGAGTGCGGTCCCGTTGTCGTCGAGGTTGTCGCACGGGATCAGCGTGATCGTGCCGTCGGGCAGGGCGCGGCGTCGAGCGTCGAGCGCCCAGAGCAGGCGGGCGGGCATCGTGCGCAGGACGCCGTTCGCGATCGCTCCCGGTGGATTCTCCCGATCGGCGAAGGCTTCGCCCAGCGCACAGATGTCGGCGGTGATGTCGGGGTCCGTGACGTCGAGACGTCCGTCCGCGCCGCGTCGATAGCCCTTCTCGGTGACCGTGAGCGTGACGACCGTGACTTCGGGGCGGGTGAGATAGTCGCGCAGCATCTCGGTGTCACCGCCGTCGTGCGCGGCCACGATGCTCTCGACGGTCTCGAGATGGTCGCCCTCCGCGCCGCGCGTGAGGAGGGTGTACACGTCGTCCTGTCGCGTGAGCGTCTCGGCGGCATCGGGCGAGCGGCCCGTGAACGCCGCGATGCCCCACTCGTGGTCGGGGTCGGCGTGCGCGGTGTACCAGGCCTGATGTGCGCGGTGGAAGGCACCGAGTCCGAGATGGACGATGCGCACGGGGGCGCGCGGTAGGGTGCGGCGCGGGCTGTGGGGCACGGGAATCCTCGGGTCGATCATCGGCCCTGGGGTCGGGCCTGACTTCAACCTATGACGCGCGGCGCGATCATGCAAGCGGTTGCAAGACCCGGGGTTGGGCACGCGCGCTCGACGCCCGCTCCCGCACGACCGGCTGCAGCAGCATCCGCACCGGGGTTCGGTCGCCACCGCGCCCCAGCATCCGCAGTAGCGTGCTCGCCGCGAGGCGTCCGATCTCGCGCTTCGGCGGTGACACGGCGGTGAGGGGGAGCGGGGCATCCGCCGCCTCCTCATCGTCGAAGGCGACGAGCGCGAGGTCATCGGGAAGCGAGAGTCCCACGCGCCTGAGGTGTGGCAGGAGCGCCGTCGCCTCGCGGTCGCCGAGGCAGACGACACCGTCGAGTCCCGCCGAGCGCGCTCGGTGCGCGTAGTCGGCGAGTGCCGCGTCGTCCCACGAATCCCGACGCACCACCGCGCCCGGGAGGTCGACGAGGGTGAGGTCGTCGATCGCGCGCCGGTAGCCGCGCAGCGCGGCGTCGGCCGTCGCGGTGTCGCGGCGTCCGAGGAATCCGATACGTCGACGGCCCTGCCGTGCCAGGTGCCGCACGGCCGCATACCCGCCCGCGACGACATCGGTGCACACCGCCGAGAGCCCGTCATCCGGCGGGGAGTCCGTCGGCATCCGCTCCATGAGCACCACCGGGATCGGCAGTGCGCGCAGCAGGTCGAGTCGCGCCGTCGGGTCGGCCAGGTGCAGGGTGGGCGTGATCAGGAGTCCGGAGCATCCGGCGGCGAGGAACTCCCGGATCCGACGGATCTCGAGGGCGTCGTCGTACTCACTCGACACGATGCGCAGGGTGACGCCCGCGGCCCGGGCCACTTCCGTGATCCCCTCCACGACGGTGGGGAAGTAGTAGCTGTGCGACGGGACGATCACGCCGATCACGGGACTCTTCCCGGCCCCGCGCGCCGACACGTACGTGCCGGAGCCCTGGCGGCGGACCACCACTCCGTCGTCGACGAGCATCCCCACCGCCCGCCGCACGGTGTTGATGCCGACCGCGTGCGTCGCGGCCAGAGTCGCTTCCGGTGGCAGCCGCTCGCCCCGGGACCACTCGCCGGCGGCGATGCGGTCGCGGAGTTGTTGCGCCAGGCTCACGAACAGCGGCTGCGTGTTCGGGAAAGCTCCCATGTCGCCCTCCTCGGCCCGTGGACGCCCGTGAGTCTTTGCTATGCAACCGTATTCATTCGGACTCGGTTCGGCAAGGTGTCGGGCACTCGCGGCACGTGCTGCGGGGGATCGCGCGTCCCTCGGCCGCATCCGCGCGAAAGGGCCGACGCGCGTGCGATCGGCCGAGCGGAGTGCAGGGCCGACGCCGGCGCAGTCCCGATTCCTTCCTCCAGTCATTCCTCTTCGCTGACCTTCCGTTGACCGTCGGATGCCCGCGCGTCACGGTGGCAGTCACGACGACTCCGCGCCCGGCGGAGCGGAAGGAGACACCGATGAGACGCACACGCTGGCTGTCGGCGCTGGTCGCCGCGAGCCTTCTCGCCGGAGGGGTGGTCGCCACCGGCGGCGCCGCCTCTGCAGAGACCGTCACGACCGAGCTCGCGATCACCTCTCCCGTCGACGGCGGCACCGTCAGCGGATCGACGCTCACGGTGGAGGGGACGTTCGCGAACACCTCCGAGCTCGTGCTCGTCGTGGGGGCGCAGGAGGTGATCCCGATCCCGGTCACCGGCACCGCCGGCACGTGGACCATCGACCTCGACATCGCCGACCGCGACGGGCGACTCGACCTCGCGGTGCGCGCCCGTGACCTCACCACCCTCTACACGACCTGGTCGGAGTTCCTCGCCGTCGAGGTCGACAACCCGGCCGCATCCCGCCCGGTCGTCACGGTGGTCTCGCCGACCGAGGGCGCGTATGCGGGCTCCTCGCTCGACGTGGTCGTCGACGTGGCATCCGATCGCGCGCTGTCCGCCGTCGAGGTGCGGGTGAACGGCGGTGCCTGGCAGGCTGCCACGGCGCAGGGCGGATGCGAGTACGCGGCATCCTTCCCCGTCGCAGGTTCCGAGTTCGCGAGCATCGAGGCCCGTGCGACCGACGTGTCGGGGCACACCTCCGAGGCGCCGACCACCTACGTCGCGCTCGGCGGAGCCACCGCCGAGACCCCCGTGATCTACGACCAGGACCGGGCGATGTGGATCTGGGAGCGCGCCTCCTACGAGGCCGTTTTCGATGAAGACGCCCGCGACCGCCTCGGCGCCGTGATGGACGACACCACGACCTTCGGGTCCGACCCCATCCGCACGATCTACCTCGGCGTCGACAAGTACGGCACCACCGACATGCTGCGCGACTCGCGTGACGAGGTCGTGGCGTTCGTGGAGTGGGCGCGCGCCCGCGGCTACCACGTGCAGGCCACCGTCGCCGGCGGCACGCGTCCGCCGTATCTGGGCGCCCTGGAGCAGTTCGAGCACTTCGCGGTCGACGAGTTCGAGAAGGTCCTCGACTACAACCTCGCCGTGCCGGAGTCCGCGCGCTTCGACGGCATCAATGTCGACATCGAGCCGTACATCCTCAGTGACTGGAAGCTGCCCGGCAGCGGCGGGCTCCCGAACCGGTGGCTCGAGATCCTGGACACGCTCATCGAGCGCCGCGACGCCTCCGGGCTGCCGGTGCTGGTCGGGCCCGCGATCCCGCGCTGGCTGGACTCCTCGGCCTGCTGCACGTCGATCACCTGGAACGGCCAGACGAAGCCGCTCAGCGACCACATCCAGGACATGACCGACTACATCGCGATCATGGACTACCGCGACACGGCCGACGGCAGTGCGGGCATCATCGCCCAGGCGCAGCACGAGATCGACTACGCGAACCAGATCGGCAAGCCGGACTCGGTCGTGGTCGGCATCGAGACCAAGGACCTCTCCGGCACGGGTGACCCCGAGACCGTGACGTTCTGGGAGGAGGGTCGCACCTACCTCGAGGGCGAGCTCGACAAGACGTATGCCGCTTTCCAGGACGACGCCTCTTTCGGCGGCATCGCCATGCACCACTACGACGACCTGCTGATGCTGCCGTCGGCGTGGGACGACACTCCGCCCGTGTACTACCCGGTTCCGGGTGCGGGACCAGGGGGCCCGGCGCTGCCGTAGGTTCCTGTCGTTGCGGGGCGGTCCCTTCCGGGGGCTGCCCCGCTTCGGCTGTCCGGCGACACCGTCCGTTCATCCGACGTTCCATTCGGAGTACGGCGGTCTCGTAATTGCCCGTCACCTTCGGGAGTTGGAATACCGATGTTCTCGGAACTCCGAGGAGTCTCCTCCCGAAAGGTCATCATGCGCCGCTTCACCCTGCCCGTCGTCGGCCTCCTGGGCGTGGCCGCCCTCGCCCTCACCGGATGCCAGAGCCCGACCGCCGAGGCGGCCCCGGCCGATCCCGACGCCCCCATCACGATCGCCACGATTCCCGTCGGCGAAGACCCCACCGCCGAGAACCCCGTCGAGGTGTTCGCCGAACTGCTCGAGAAGGCGACCGGCCGCGACGTCGAGATCACGGATGTGCCCGACTACCTGAGCGTGGTCGAGGCGATCCGCGCCGATCACGTCGACATCGGCATCATGAGCGGCTTCCCGTCCGCGCTCGCCGTGAACACCGGAGAGGTCGACGCGCTGGTCGCGTTCCAGGGCGACGGCAAGCCGGTGTCGACCTGTGTCGTGCTCGAGGACTCGCCCATCCAGACCGTCGAAGACCTCGAGGGCAAGACCGTGGCGTTCGCGGACCAGGCCTCCAGCTCGGGCTACTTCATGCCCGTGTACATGCTGCACGAGGCCGGACTCGAGCAGGGCACCGACTACGAGGCCATCTTCGCGGGCGGGCACGAGGGCAGCTTCGCCGCGCTGGAGCAGGGCCAGGTGAATGCCGCGTGCACCGCGGTCATGCTCACCGAGCTCGGTGCCCCGATGTTCCCGTTCGAGGACGGCGAGTGGCGTGCGGTGGGCGAGAGCCCGGCGATGGACATCCAGGGCGCTGTGCTCGGCCGCCCGTCGCTGGATGCCGAGACCCGCAAGGTGATCCAGGACGGAATCGCCGAGGTGTTCTCGCCCGAGAACGCCGAGCGCCTCGGCGCCTACGGGGCGTTCGCGGCGGCCCCGCAGACGGTCGACCCCGACGGAGCGGACTTCGAGTCCTTCGCGGAGATCGCGGCCGTCGCCGGTGTCGAGCTCAAGGACCTCAAGTGACCCTGTCCAGCGTTTCGTCTCGCTCCGCTCGCTCAACGACCGAGGTGCCTCCGGTCGTTGAGCGAGGAGCGCAGCGACGAGACGAAACGCGCACCCCCACCGCCGAGCTGCGCCAGGCACTCCCGCTCGTGACGGTGCGCGGCCTCCAGGTGGCGTACGACGAGAACACCGTGCTCGACGGCGTCGACCTCGACCTGTTCCCGGGCGAGATGGTGGCTCTGCTCGGGGCCTCCGGTTCGGGCAAGTCGACCTTGATGCGGAGCCTGACCGGGTTCGCGCCCATCTCGTCCGGCACGGTGCGGGTCGCCGGGCGCGACGTCACGAATCTCGCCCGCGGCGAGCTGCGCACGCTGCGTTCCGAGGTCGGGCAGGTGTTCCAGCAGTTCAACCTGATCCCCCGGCTCAGCGTCATGACCAACGTGCTCACGGGCGCGCTGCACGGCGCGGGGCCGATCAACCTGGCCGGGGGCTTCTCGACCGCGCACCGCCGTCGGGCGCTCGAACTGCTCGACCGGGTCGGCATCGCGCACAAGGCGTCCGCCCCCGCCCGCTCGCTCTCGGGCGGACAGCAGCAGCGGGTGGCGATCGCCCGGGCGCTCATGCAGCAGCCGAAGGTGATCCTGGCCGATGAGCCGGTGGCCTCGCTGGACCCGAAGCTCGCGGGTTCGGTGCTCGAACTGCTGCGCGAGATCGCGACGCACGACGGCATCCCGGTGCTCGTGAGCCTGCACGTGCTGCCCCTCGCTCTCGCCCACAGCGACCGGATCGTGGGACTCCGGCACGGCGAGATGCTCGTCTCGGGCGCCACCTCGCAGCTGGATGCCGCCGCCCTGTGCCCGCTCTACGACGACGAGGAGGACGGCGATGACCACGACCACTGAACCCCGCGCAGACCGCGCGGACCGCACCGCGCGCGCGACGCTGGATCCGGCCGAGCGCGCCCGGCTCGAAAGTGCCTTCCGGGTGCCGCGGACGCGGTTCCTGATCGGCCTGCCGGTCGCGTTCCTGCTGCTGCTCTGGTCGTTCAACGGCGCCGAGTTCAACTTCGTGAAGCTCGGCGAGGGCGCGATCAACATGGGTGAGTTCCTGTCGCGCCTGTTCCCGCCCGACTTCTCGAAGATCGGCACCATCCTCGCGCTGCTGCTCGAAACGTTCCAGATGGCGGTCGTCGGCACGGTGCTCGGCGCGGTGCTGTCGCTCATCGTCGCATTCGGGGCCACGTCCACCCTCGCGCCGAAGTGGCTGTACTACCCGACGCGCTGGATGATGAACATCATCCGCTCGGTGCCCGACCTGGTGTTCGCGCTCATGTTCGTCTCGGCCGTCGGGCTCGGACCCTTCGCCGGCATCCTGGCCATGACGCTCGGGTCCATCGGCTCGATCGGCAAGATCTTCGCCGAGGCGATGGAGCAGGTCGACCGCGGACCCGTCGTCGCGATGGAGGCCGTCGGCGCCTCGAAGCGACAGGTCATCCAGTACGGCATCCTGCCGCAGGCCGCGCCCCTGCTCACCTCGTACACACTGCTGCTGTTCGAGGGGAACGTGCGCGGGGCGACCATCCTCGGCCTCGTCGGCGCCGGCGGCATCGGTCTGGAATTGACCACCGCCATGCGCATGTACGACTACGGCCACCTCAGCGCCATCATCATCTGCATCATCGTCCTCGTCACGGCGATCGACCAGGGCAGCGCCCTCATCCGAAGGAGAATCACATGACCCTCATCGACACCGACCTCGTCCTCAGCGCACCGGTCAACCTGCGCGATCTCGGCGGCATCGCGATCGACGGCGGCGTGCTCCGCGAGGGGCTCGCCATCCGCACCGACGACCTCGCCTACGTGACCGAACAGGTCGCGGACGAGCTCATCGCGGGCGGACTCACCGCCATCATCGACCTGCGCTCGCCGCTCGAGGTCGCGGTGACGGGGCGGGGGCCGCTGGGCGAGCATCCGGTCGCGTACCACCACCTGCCCCTGATCGCGGATGTCGGGGAGTCGATCGACCGCGACAAGCCCGCGCTCACCCACGAGGCGATGGGCCTGATGTACCAGCGCATGGTCGATGGAGCAGCGCCGCAGCTCGTGATCGCGCTCAACGTCATCGCGTACACGCCGGGGGCTGCCGCCTTCCACTGTGCGGCTGGTCGCGATCGTACGGGTGTGCTGGCGGCGATGCTGCTGCTCGCCCTCGGTGCCGCCGACGACGACATCGTCACCGACTACGCCCGCACGGGCGACAACATGGTCGCGATCATGGCGCGCACCGCACCCGTGATGGGGGCGATGTGGAAGGCGCTGGGCTTCGACGCCGACGCGCTCGGGAAGACCTCGTCGCTGCTGGAGGGATCGATGGACGTGTCGATGCGCAGCCTGCTCGACACTCTCCGCGCACAGCACGGCGACCCGCTGACCCCGCTGCGCGCCGCGGGGCTCTCGGATGCCACGATCGCCCGGCTGCGCGAGCGGGCGCTCGCCGCGTGACGGTTCTGGCGGGGGATGCCGGGGCTGCGGTTCGCCGCCGCCCCGGTCGTCCGCGTGACGAAGACCTCGACGGGCAGATCGTCGCGGCGACGCTCGACATCATCGACGCGGGCGACGAGGTCACGGTGTCGCGCGTGGTCGCCCGCAGCGGGGTGAGCCGGGCGGCACTGTATCGGCGCTGGCCCTCACTCACGCTGTTGATCGCTGCGGCGCTCGACGTCGGCCGCGAGGTGCCGCCGGAGTATCCCGCCGATGCCGACCTGCACGAGATCCTGCTCGCGGGGCTCGGGCTCGGTGCCGACGGTGTCGCCCCCTCGGCTCCCGGATACTCCGAGGAGCGGTTCCGGCAGCGCATCCGCCTGGTGATGGCCGACCGTGCCCTGCAGCGGACCTACTGGGAATCGCACGTGTCGCGGCGCCGGGTGCCGCTGCAGAACGCACTCCGGGTGGGGATGGCGCGGGGCGAGCTGCGCCCCGACCTCGACGTCGAAGCCTGCTTCGATGCGATCGCCGGCGTCGCGTACTACCAGCTCGTCGTGCGCGGCGACCGGGTCAACGATCCTGCCGTGGTCGAGCGGATGCGGGCCGCGATCGAGGTGATCTGGCGCGGGATGGTGACGTGAAAGCGAGTTATGTACATAATGCCTCTAAAGTCGCTTATGCCTATAATGGAGGCATGACCACTCTCACCCGCAGCATCCCCTCCAAGGATCTTCGCGACAGTCTCGCCGATGTGCTGGGCGGAGTCGCGTACGGGTCGGAGCGCGTCGGGGTGACGCGCCATGGCAAGCTCACCGCCGTCGTGATCAGCGTCGACGACCTCGAGCTGTTGGAGGAACTGGAGGCCGCGCGTGATGCGGCGGAGTTCCGTGCGGCGAAGGCCGCGGATGACGGCGAGCGCGTCTCGCTCGACGAGCTTCGCGCCGAACTCTCGTGACGGCCTATCGCGTCGAGTTCACCGCACCGGCCGCGAAGGAGATCCGCAAGCTCGACCCCCAGGTCAGGCGTCGCATCCTCGCCGGCATCGCCGCGCTGGAGAAGGAGCCGCGTCCGAGCGGTGTCCGCAAGCTGACCGGTTTCGACAACGCCTGGCGCATCCGGATCGGCGATCACCGTGTGCTCTACGAGGTCGTCGACGACGTCGTGCTGGTGACCGTGTTCCGGGTTGCGCACCGTCGGGCCGTGTACGGCGACTTATGACGCGTTCTGCCGCGGTCAGCTCTTCGTGAGGTCCTGCGCGAACATCACGAGGATGCCGCTGGGGCCGCGGAGATAAGTGAGCTTGTAGACGTCCTGGTAGTTCGCGACGCCGCGCAGCGGGTGATAGCCGTGGCGGGCGGCGATCGCGAGCGATTCGTCGATGTCGTCGACCGAGAAGGCGATGCGATGCATACCGATCTCGTTCGGAAGGGTCGGCTCCGTCTCGATCGCGTCCGGATGGATGTACTCGAACAGCTCGATCTGTCCGCGCCCATCCGGCGTCTGCAGCACAGCGATCTTCGCGTGGTTGCCGTCGAGTCCGACCGCGGTCGCCGCCCACTCCCCACTGACCTCGTCGCGACCGAGCACCGTGAGGCCGAGGTCGGTGAAGAAGGAGATGGTGGCTTCCAGGTCGCGCACGGCGATCCCGACGTTCTCGAGTGTGATGGGCATGGGTGGGATGCTACTCGCGCCCGCCACCCGTGTCAGCGCTAGTGCCCGAGCTTCTCGGCGCAGGCGACGCAGTACTCGGCGAACGGTCGGGCCTGCAGTCGCGCCGCGGGGATCGGCCTGCCGCAGTTCGCGCAGACGCCGTAGGTGCCGGCATCCATTCGCGCCAGCGCATCGTCGACCTGTCGGAGTTCGGACGCTGCCGCCTCGGCGAGCCCGGTCAGCCGTGACCACTCCGACGAGAGCGTGACGCCCTCGGGGTCGTGCTCGTCGTCGTCGTTCGAGCTCTCGCGGTCGTGGGTGAGCTCGTCGAGGGTCGCGGCCGTCGCCTGCACCCGGGCCTCGGCCTGAGCGCGCAGCTCCTGCAGCAGCGCGCGGGGGTCAGGACTCATGCGCCCACTCTAGGCATCCCCGCCGACACCCCGGCCCCACCCGTCGCACTTTCGCATCGAGGTCGCAGGATCCAGCGGAACTCTGCGACCTCGACGCGAATCTGCGACGCGCGCGCCTCAGGCGGAGTGCCCGCTCGTCGGCACCGAGTCGGTCGTCGTCGGAACGGCCACGGCCTTCATGCCGGGGTGATCGCGTTCGAGGGCGGCGCCCTCCATGTCGACGTTCGGCAGGATGCGGTCGAGCCAGCGCGGCAGCCACCACGCCGAGCGGCCGAGCAGATGCATGAGCGCGGGCATCAGCAGCATCCGCACCACGAACGCATCGAGCAGCACACCGAACGCGAGGCCGAACCCGATCGAGCGGATGATCGTCGACTCCGAGAAGATGAACCCGCCGAACACCGACACCATGATGAGGGCGGCGGCGGTCACCACCGAGCGGCCGGCACGGAAGCCCTGGGCCACGGCATCGCGCGCCGAGGCGCCGTGCACATACGCCTCGCGCATGCCGGAGGCGAGGAACAGCTGGTAGTCCATCGCGAGTCCGAACAGGATGCCGACGAGGATCACCGGCAGGAAGCTCAGGATCGGCCCGGTGCTGTGCAGCCCGATGATCTCGGCGCCCCAGCCGAACTGGAACACCGCGACGATCAGGCCGTACGTCGCGAACAGCGAGAGCACGAAGCCACCGGTCGCGATGAGCGGCACCAGCAGGGAACGGAACACCACGATCATGATGAGCAGCGAGAGGCCGACGACGACCACGAGGTACAGCGGCAGGACCCCGGCCAGCGCCTCGGAGATGTCGATGTTGATCGCGGCCTGACCCGCGACGCCGAGGGTGATCCCGTCGCCGATGGCCGGCATCGAGCGCAGGTCCTGCACGAGCCTCTCGGTGGAGACGCTGTTCGGGCCCTCCTCGGGGACGACCTGGAACGCGAGGAGGGTGTTGTCGTCGGAGGTGGCGATCGGCGCGACCGCCGCGACGTCGTCCTGGTCGGCGATGGCCTGCGCGATCGTGACCTGCGTGGAGAGCAGATCGTCGTCGGTGACTGCGTCGTCGAGGGTCGCGGTGACCAGCAGCGGGCCGTTCGCGCCTTCGCCGAACTGTTCGTCGACGGTCTGGAACGCGCGGTAGCTGGTCGAGTCGCTCGGTTCGCTCGACCCGTCGGGCAGCCCGAGCCGCATCGACATCGCGGGGATCGCGATGATGAGCAGCGCGACAACGCTCACGAGCGTCGTGACGACGGCGCGCAGGGTCGACATCCGCTTCACCGGCTTGCCCGCGGCGTGCTCCTGTCCGACCGTCGCGCGAGCGCGGCGGCTGAGCAGACGGTCGCCGACGAGCCCGAGGATGGCGGGCGCGAGGGTGATCGCGACGAGCACGGCCACCGCGACGCACACCGCACCGACCGTGCCCATGAGGCCGAGGAACGGGACGCCGGTCACGTTGAGCGCGAGGAGCGCGACGATGACGGTCGTTCCGGCGAACACCACGGCGGTGCCGGACGTGCCGGTGGCGAGGCCGATGGATTCGCGCACCGGCACTCCGGCGAGCAGCTGCTTGCGGTGCCTGTTGACGATGAAGAGCGAGTAGTCGATGCCGACCGCGAGGCCGAGCATCACGCCCAGCACCGGCGTCACGGACGCCATGTTCACCACGCCGGAGAACGCGAGGGATGCCGTGACTCCGACACCGACGCCGACGATGGCGGTGACGATGGGGAGGGCTGCGGCGATGAGCGAGCCGAGCATCACGATGAGCACGATCGCGGCGAACACGAGACCGACCGCCTCGCCGACGCCGAAGATCTCGGGCACACCCTGCGCGATGTCGGTGCCGAAGTCGACCTCGGTGCCGTCGACCGGTGCGGAGGCGAAGTGGTCGATCGTGCCCTGCTTGACCTCTTCGGAGAGCTCCAGTCGCGGGTCGACGAAAGAGATGTTGACGATCGCGGTGGACCCGTCCTCGGACACCACGCCGATGCCGTCGGCCAGGTCGAGGAGGGTCGAGCCCAGCTCCGCCTGATCGGCGTTCTCCTGCAGGGTGATGCGGGACTGGTCGAGCTTCGCGTTCTGGGCCTCGAGGTCGGCGGCCTGGGCGTTCAGTGCCGCCAGCTGGGCGTCGAGGGCGGCGAGTTGCTCCGGGCCCGCTCCGGCCTGCTCCGCCTGGGTGCGCGCGGCCGTGAGCTGAGTGAGGCCGGCCTCGATCTGTGCCCGACCCTCGTCGATCTGCGTCTGCGCGGCATCCAGCTGGGCGCGGCCGTCGGTGATCTGCTTCTGGCCGTCGGCGAGCTCCTTCGCACGGTCGGCCTGCTGCTGCTGCGCGTCGAACGGATCGATCACGGACGCGACGCCATCGAGATCCTCGGCGCTGGCAGCGAGCTCGGAGATGTCCTGCTTCTGCTCGTCGGTGAACGCCGAACCGTCGGTGGTCCGATACACGACCGTTCCGGTGCCGCCCGCGGAATCCGGGAGCTTGTCAGCCAGCTCGTCGGTCACCGCGCCCGACGCGGTGCCCGGGATGTCGAAGCTGTTGCTGAGCGTGCCGCCGAGGGTGAGGAAGGCGCCGACGCCGATGCCGAGGATCAGGACCCACGACACGATCACCGTCCACGCCTTGCGCGCAGCGAACGAACCCAGACGGTAGAGCAGTGATGCCACAGTGGTCTCCTTCAGACTCGAAGATCATACGGCACGTCTCGTCTAGCGATCTGTGGCTATCCTGAACGCATGGTCAACGAGCATCGGAGCGGGCCCGTGCGCAGCACTGCGGCGCGTGAAGCGATCCTCGATGCGACCTCGCGACTGTTCCACGCGCAGGGCTACGACCGACTCACGATCGAGGGCATCGCGAAGGAAGCCGGGGTCGGCAAGCAGACCATCTATCGCTGGTGGCCCTCGCGGGGTGCGCTCATCGCGGACTGCCTGGTCGACGGGCGTCTCATCCCCGTGGACTTCGTCGTGCCCGACACCGGTGACCTCCTCGCCGACGTCGAGACTTGGCTGCAGTCGGTCTTCGCCATCCTCGCGACCACGCAGGGGCAGGCGCTGCTGCAGTCGCTGGTCGCAGCCGCCGCCGAAGACGCCGCGGTCGGGGCCCACCTCGGGGGGAGTCTCGGCGTCGAGCAGCACCTGTCCGAACGGCTGCGCGGCGGGATCCGCGACGGTCAGCTGCCGGAAGACGCCCCGATCGCGCAGATCGGCCGTGCGATCCTGGGCGCGATCATCGTGGAGTCCCTCGGCCGTGAGAGCCGCGGACCCGGCGGGATCATCGACCTGGTCCGGTATCTCTTCACCCGCTGAGCTTCCGTCGCGTAGGGGGCACAGACACTCGGTCATGTCAGGTGGCCTCGTTCGCCGGTTCGCGCTTCTCGCCCCGATCGGTGCCCGAATGCGAAGGCTCCGGCATCGGCCGCACGGCGAGATCGGGCTCGCTTGGTCGCCATCGCGTCGACCGCCTCGTCCACCCGATCGCGGCGCGAGGTCAGGACCAGGGCGGCACCGGTGCCCGCATCCTCGATGATCGTTCGGCGGCTGTCCTGGATGCGACCCATGACGCCCCGGGCGAAGCCCCGCAGGAAGCCGCTGCGTGCACGCCGCTTCTCGGGCTCCGTGTGCCGGTGGTAGATCTCGCGGTGCACGGACCACCACTTCCGCATCGCGACCATGGCCTGCACCTCGAGGCTCGCGGTGAGGGTGCGCACCTGCGTGACGTCGGACGCGTACCCGACCAGGAGCAGGCCCGCGCCGACGGGGACCTCCATCCCGAGCGGCCGCACCGTGCCCAGCGCCTGCGCGACACCCGAGCCGATCTCCTGCAGATCCCGGGCGTATACGCCGCTGAACAGCATCCGCTCGTGAACGATCTGCTCCTGTGTCTGGCCCAGCCGGCCACGGCGTTCGTCGATGCGGGCCTGATCTATGCCGTACTTCACGATCAGCCGCTCGGCGTGCTCGGTCAGAGCCTCCGCCTCTTCCGGTGTCGTGCTCTCGGCCTTCGCCAGCAGCTTCGCGATCAGGTCGAGCTTCGCCTCGGTCATGGCATCCCCCTTGGTGGTGTGTGATGCCTCGAATCCTCCGCGGGGTCACCCGCATTCAGAGGGTCGATCACGGTGCCTGGGGAGAAACCTGTTTCGCGGCGTCCTGGGGAGGGATGCTGCGCGCGGGGTGGGGCATGGCGCCGTGGCTACTCGAGCCACTCCGTGACGAAGCGGTTGTTCGCATGGATGTGCGTGGCCTCGTATGTGCCGCCGTCGAGCACCTCGAAGCGGTGGGAGACGAGCGCGGGGACGACGAGGATCTGCCCTCCGACGCCGACCACCTGATCGTCGCCGACGGTGAACAGGGCGCGGCCCCGGCGGATCACGAACGTCTCGGCGTACGGATGCCGGTGCAGACGTGGTCCTCGACCGGGTGTCGTGATGAACTCGCGCATGATGCTCACGGGCGAGCCGAGCAGGTACCCCTCGATGTCTTCGTCAGCGGTGACGTCTCTGAGGTGGATGGTCATGGGTCCTCCGTTCCCGCCCGAGGGTACGCGCGCAGGGCGACAGGGTCGAGAGTCAGAACTCTTCTCGCGGAGAAAAGCGTCTGCGTCGGCCTTCTCCGCGCAGCGGGGCCGCGGGAAGTGCCTTCAGCCGATGGAGACGACGGCCCTCCGCGCGCCATCGTCCCCGAAAAGGAGCCGACCGCTCTCAGCCGAGGATGAGGGTGATCACGGTCGCGCCGCCACCGCCGAGGATGAGCGCGATGATGACGGTCCAGGCGACGATACGGATGCGACGGTTGCGCTTCTCGCCGAGGTCGCCGTAGTCCTCTTCGTTCGGGTTCTGCCGGCTCACGTCGCTCATGCGCTGACCTCGGTGACCGTCGGACCGAAGTACGAGGGGAGCGTGGCCTGCGAGCGCTCGCGCAGCTCGGCGATCGACACGGTGAAGACGTCCTGCACCTCGAGCTTCGCGCCCTCGGTGTCGGTCACGCCGATGCGCATCACCGGGTAGTCGCGTCCCTCGCAGAGTCCGCGGAACTTCACGTCGTCTTCACGCGGCACGGTCACGATCACGCGGCCGGTCGACTCGGAGAACAGGGCGGATGCGGCATCCACGCCGTTGCTCTCGATGATCTCGTTCAGCCAGACACGAGCGCCGACACCGAAGCGCATGACGCCCTCGGCGAGTGCCTGCGCGAGGCCGCCTTCGGAGAGGTCGTGCGCCGAGGAGATCAGCCACTCGTCACGGGCGGCCGAGAGCAGACCGGCGAGGCGCTTCTCGCCGGCGAGGTCGACCTTCGGCGGAAGTCCGCCGAGGTGGTCGTGCACGACCTCGGCCCAGGCCGAACCCGAGAGCTCGGTCGAGGTGGTGCCGAGGAGGTAGATGTTCTGGCCCTCGTCCTGCCATCCGGAGGGGATGCGGCGCGAGACGTCGTCGATGATGCCGAGCACGCCCACGAGCGGCGTCGGGTGGATCGGCACGTCGCCGGTCTGGTTGTAGAACGAGACGTTGCCGCCGGTGACCGGGGTGCCCAGCTCGTAGCACCCGTCGGCCAGGCCGTCGACCGTCTGACCGAACTGCCACATGACCTCGGGGTTCTCGGGAGAGCCGAAGTTCAGGCAGTCGGTGATGGCCGTGGGCACGGCGCCGGTGACGGCGACGTTGCGGTATGCCTCGGCGAGGGCCAGCTGCGCGCCCGCGTACGGGTCGAGCTGGCAGTAGCGGCCGTTGGCGTCGGTCGACACCGCGAAGCCGAGACCCGACTCCTCGTCGACGCGGATCATGCCGGCGTCGTCGGGGAAGCTGAGGGCCGTGTTGCCGAGCACGTAGTAGTCGTACTGGTTGGTGATCCAGCTCGTGTCGGCCAAGTTCGGCGAGGCGACGAGTGCGAGGAACTGCTCGCGCAGCGTCTCCGGGTCGTTCGTGCGGGGCAGGTTCTCGGCGGCATCCGCCTGCAGGGCGTCGATCCACGTCGGGTAGGCGACCGGGCGGTCGTAGACGGGGCCGTCGACCGCGACCGTCGAGGGGTCGACGTCGACGATGCGCTCGCCTTGCCAGTCGATGATGAGGCGTCCGTCGCCGGTGACCTCGCCGAGCACGGAGGTCTCGACCTCCCACTTGTTCACGACCTCGAGGAAAGCGTCGAGCTTCTCGGGAGCGACGATCGCCATCATGCGCTCCTGCGACTCCGACATGAGGATCTCCTCGGCCGTGAGCGTGGGGTCGCGCAGCAGCACGTTGTCGAGCGAGACCTTCATGCCGCTGTTGCCGTTGGCCGCGAGCTCGCTGGTCGCGCACGAGATGCCGGCGGCGCCGAGGTCTTGGATCGCCTCGACGAGCTCGCCGCGGTACAGCTCGAGGCAGCACTCGATGAGCACCTTCTCGGCGAACGGGTCGCCCACCTGCACGGCGGGGCGCTTGGTCGGACCGGTGGAGTCGAACGAGTCGGAGGCCAGGATGCTCGCGCCGCCGATGCCGTCGCCACCCGTGCGGGCGCCGAACAGGACGACCTTGTTGCCGACGCCGGTCGCGTTCGCGAGCTTGAGGTCTTCGTGACGCAGCACGCCCACCGCGAGCGCGTTCACGAGCGGGTTGGCCTGGTAGACGGAGTCGAAGACCGTCTCGCCGCCGATGTTCGGCAGGCCCAGGCAGTTGCCGTAGAAGCTGATGCCGCTGGTCACGCCATGCACGACGCGGGCGGTGTCGGGGTGGTCGACCGCGCCGAAGCGCAGGGCGTCCATGACCGCGACCGGGCGCGCGCCCATCGAGATGATGTCGCGGACGATGCCGCCGACGCCGGTCGCCGCGCCCTGGAAGGGCTCGATGAACGAGGGGTGGTTGTGCGACTCGGCCTTGAAGGTGACGGCCCAGCCCTCGCCGACGTCGACGACGCCCGCGTTCTGGCCCATACCCACCATGAGGCGTTCCTTCATCTCGTCGGAGACCTTCTGGCCGAAGCGGCGCAGGTAGTTCTTCGACGACTTGTAGGAGCAGTGCTCCGACCACATGACGGAGTACATCGCCAGCTCGCCCGAGGTGGGGCGACGGCCGAGGATCTCCTTGATGCGCTCGTACTCGTCGGGCTTGAGTCCGAGGGCCGCGTACGGCTGCTCCTTCTCGGGCGTCGCGATCGCGTTCTCGACGGAGTCGGGGACGTGCTGGGGGGAAGGTGCAGGGGCGGTGGTCACGCGCACTCCAAAGGAAGGGGCCGGCGGGGCATGCTCAGTCTACCGGCGTGGGTGAGGCGGCTCTCCCGCGAGAGCGGGAGGTCAGATGCGGTCGGCGCGGATGGCGTCGAGGATCTGTGCGGATGTCTCGTCCTGTCGCTGCGGTGGGTGCGACAGGGCGCCCTTCTTCGTGGGGAGGGTGACCCTTCCGGTGCGCACGAGTCGCGACCACGCGGTGTCACGATCGCTCTCGGTGAGGGCGGCAGCGATGTCTCTCCTCGTGTGAAGCACGCGATGGACTCGCACGGCGTCCGGATCATCTGTGTAGATGACGAGGTACGGATGGTTTCGAAGAGGGAAGGCGCGGATGTCGGGAATCTCGGTCACCAGCTCGAAGCGCGCCGATCCCAGCGAGGGATACGCAGTGAGCCGGCTCAGCGCATGCTGGAGGTCGTCGATGAACGCGATCGCGACCGGCGGCCCTGCTTCGCCGAGGTAGCGCGTGACCGCGCCGTCGATGTCCTCATCCGCCCGCCTGGTGGTGACGACTCGCCCCGCAGTCACGCGTCGGCGGCGTCTGCGTGGACGCGGTCTCGGAGGCGATCGAAGTACGCCTGGTCCACTTCGGAACCCGGCCCCGACGTCATCCCGTCGACAACCAGGGATCGCAGCTGCTCGCGGGCCTGCTCATGGCGGATCAACTCACGCATGAACTCGCTGCTGTTGCTGTAGCCGCGCTCGGCCACCTGCGTTTCGACGAAGTCCTTCAGCGCGTCCGGAAGAGAGATGTTCATCG
Source organism: Microbacterium sp. Cr-K20 (assembly GCF_000708325.1). Classification (NCBI taxonomy): domain Bacteria; kingdom Bacillati; phylum Actinomycetota; class Actinomycetes; order Micrococcales; family Microbacteriaceae; genus Microbacterium; species Microbacterium sp. Cr-K20. The sequence continues at coordinate 17,898 of NZ_JARE01000051.1, forward strand.
TGGCCATACCTCCACGCTAATACCGATGGCAAAGTTTGTCATCGCACTAGTGAACGTCATCGACTGCAGTGATTCCGTCCCGTGGCGACGCAGCTGCAGAGAATGGGAGAAGTTCGCAAAAGCTCCTGGATCAGGAGGAAGAGTCCGCCGCCGCCGCAAACCGCGCCGCAAGAACTCCAGCGGCCTCGCGCAGCGGCGCCGGTCCGACCACCGTGAAGGGCGCATCGAACCGGGCGACCGCGGCGAGCACCCCGACCCACGACCAGGAGCCGACCGTGATGCGGCATGTGCCGTCGGCGAGCTCCTCCAGCTCGCCATCGTCGACCCAGGGTGCGACCTCGCGGGCAGGGAGTGCGATCACGACCTCGCCCACGCACGGCCAGCGATCCTCGGCCGCCGACCCCTTCGCCCGAGCCGCCAGATACGTCGCAGCATCCGCCGCCGGCAGCGGACGCGGGCTGAACGTGGGTCCGGTAGGGGTGCGCGGCCGCATCCGATCCAGCCGGAAGGTACGCCAGCCCTCGACTTCCAGATCCCACGCGAGCAGGTACCAGCGGCCTTCGCGGGCGACCACCGCGTGCGGCTCGGTGCGTCGGGCGGGGCGGTCGCGGTCGGAGCCGTAGTCGAAGCGCAGCACCTGGCGGTCGCGCACGGCCGCGCTCGCCGCCTCGAGCACGGCCGGGTCGACGCGCACATCGGCAGCGGTGCCCGTGAAGCGGATGCCGTCGACACGGTGCCGCAGTCGTGAGGGCATCACCTGCCGCACGGTCGCGAGCGCCCGCGCCGCGCCCTCCTCGATGTCGATGCCGCTGGAGGGGACGGTCTGCAGCGCCACCGCGATAGCGACGGCCTGGTCATCGTCGAACAGCAGCGGCGGCAGCTCGGATCCGGCTTCGAGGCGGTAGCCGCCGTACGGACCCTTGACCGCAGCGATCCGGTAGCCGAGCTCTCGCAGGCGATCGACATCGCGACGCACCGTGCGCGGGCTGACCTCCAGTCGCTCGGCGAGGACGAGTCCCGGCCAGTCGCGCGGCGTCTGCAGCAGCGACAGCAGGGCGAGCATGCGCGACGAGCTTCCGGTCATGGGTTCAGTCTGCCCGCAGTAGAGGACAGAACCCGACCGCTACCGCTGTGATCGTTGCCCACAGGCGGTTCCGAACGGCGGACCGCGCGAGAAGGAGGCATCCCATGACCATCACCACCACCACTCACCTGAACTTCCACGGCACGGCCCGGCAGGCGCTCGACTTCTACCGGTCCGTCTTCGGCGGCGAGGTCACGGCAGCGACCTACGGGCAGTTCGGCATGCCGGAGGGAGTGCCCGGGTTCGACAAGATCGTGTTCGGGCAGCTCGAGACCGCGGAGGGGATGCGGCTGATGGCGTACGACATCCCCGGGCAGGACGACCCGGACCCGACGGCGACCGCCGGCACCACGCACCGGGAGAACGGCGCGACCATCACCGATCGGACGTTCTTCCAGTCGCTACGGGCGGATTCGCTCGACGAGCTCCGGGGGTACTGGGACGGCCTGGCCGAGGGCGCGACGGTCATCGAGCCGCTGGCGGCCTCGGCCTGGTCGGCCGGCTTCGGCATGCTCACCGACCGTTTCGGCGTGACCTGGGTGCTCGACGTGCAGGCCGGCTGACCCGCGACGTACCCTTTCCCGGGACGGATGCAGGGAGTTCGGACGGATGCAGGAGGGTTCGCGGCGTTTCGCTCCTGCATCCGTCCGAACTCCCGACAGGTGTACCGCCCCACCCGGCACGCCGCCCCG
>NZ_JARE01000052.1:0-67773 GCF_000708325.1 Microbacterium sp. Cr-K20
AGCACCGTGCCGTCACCATCGGTCACGGTGATCGTGTCGCCATCGTCACCGGTTCCGGTGAACGTCGGCGTCGCATCCGTCACCACAGCGCCGTCAGCCGGGCCCGTGATCACCGGGGCCGCAGGCGCAACGGTGTCGACGGTGAACTCGACAGGATCGCCCTCCGTCGTGTTCCCGGCCGGATCCGTCGCGGTCGGCGTGATCGTGTTCGTCCCCTCCGGCAGCGGATCGGTCGGCGTGCACGACCATTCGCCGTCGACCACGGTCGTCGTGCACAGCACCGTGCCGTCGTCATCGGTCACGGTGATCGTGTCACCGTCATCACCCGTACCCGTGAAGGTGGGCGTCGCCGTATCCACCACATCACCCTCCGCCGGCCCGGTGATCACCGGGGCAGACGGAGCTTCCGTGTCCACGGTCAGCTCGATCGGAGTACCGTCCGTCGTGTTCCCTGCCGGGTCGGTCGCTGTCGGCGTGATCGTGTTCACGTCTTCCGGCAACGGATCGGTCGGCGTGCAGGACCACGCGCCGTCGACCACGGTCGTCGTGCAGAGCACGGTGCCGTCACCGTCCGTCACCGTGATCGTGTCGCCGTCATCACCCGTTCCGGTGAACGTCGGAGTCGCATCCGTCACCACCGCACCATCAGCCGGCCCCGTGATCGCTGGAGCCGACGGAGCCACCGTGTCGACCGTGAACTCGATCGGGTCGCCCGCGGTAGCGTTGCCGGCCGGGTCCGTCGCCGTCGGCGTGACCGTGTTGGTCCCTTCCGGCAGCGGATCAGTCGGCGTGCACGACCACGCGCCGTCGACCACCGTCGTCGTGCACAGCACCGTGCCGTCACCATCGGTCACGGTGATCGTGTCACCATCATCCCCGGTACCGGTGAACGTCGGCGTCGCATCCGCTACGACATCGCCATCCACGGGGCCCGTGATCACCGGGGCCGACGGGGCGACCGTGTCCACGGTCAGATCGATCGGGGTACCCGCCGTCGAGTTTCCGGCCGGGTCCGTCGCGGTCGGCGTAATCGTGCTGGTGCCCTCCGGCAGCGGATCCGTGGGCGTGCAGGACCAGGCGCCAGCCGCCACGGTCGTCGTGCACAGCACGTTTCCATCACCATCGGTGACGGTGATCGTGTCGCCGTCATCCCCAGTGCCGGTGAATGTCGGCGTCGCGTCCGTCACCACATCGCCATCGGCGGGGCCAGTGATCACCGGCGCGGATGGCGCCACCGTATCCACCGTCACGTCGATCGGAGCACCCGCCGTCGAGTTCCCCGCAGGGTCGGTCGCGGTCGGGGTGACCGTATTCGTGCCTTCCGGCAGCGGATCGGTCGGCGTGCAGGACCACTCCCCATCGACCACAGTCGTCGTGCAGAGCACGGTGCCGTCACCGTCCGTCACGGTGATCGTGTCACCGTCATCGCCTGTACCGGTGAACGTCGGCGTCGCCGTGTCCACCACATCGCCATCCGCCGGGCCCGTGATGTCCGGCGCCGACGGGGCGACCGTGTCCACCGTCACCTCGATCGGTTCCCCCGGGGTGGAGTTCCCCGCCGCATCCGTCGCAGTCGGCGTGATCGTGCTCCCGCCCTCCGGCAACGGATCGGTCGGGGTGCACGACCAGGCACCGTCGACCACAGTGGCGGTGCAGAGCACGGTGCCGTCGTCATCCGTCACGGTGATCGTGTCGCCATCATCACCCGTGCCGGTGAATGTCGGCGTGGCATCCGTGAGCACCGCACCATCCGCTGGACCAGTGATCACCGGCGCCGAAGGGGCCACCGTATCCACCGTGAACGCGACGGGCGCACCGGTCGTGCTCGTGCCATCGATGTTCGTCGCCGTCGGCGTCGCCGTGGCTGAACCTTCGGGTAGCGCCGTCGTGGGCGTGCACGACCATGCGCCGTCCACCACGGTCGTCGTGCAGAGCACGGCGCCACCGCCATCGCGGACCGTGATCGTGTCGCCATCGTCTCCGGTGCCCGTGAAGGTCGGCGTGGAATCCGCTACCACGTCACCGTTCGCGGGTCCCGTGATCACCGGCGTCGACGGTGAGGGGACGGTCACGGTGATCGGATTACCGGCGAACGCCTGGCCGTTGACCACGGTGTACGGCTGCACGATGTTGGCACCCACGGCGAGATCCGATGTCGAGGTGCAGCTCCACGTCCCCGCCGCGGTAACCGTCGCTGTGCAGAGCACGGCTCCCGAGTCGTCGCGCATCTCGACGGCATCGCCCGGTGTTCCCGTGCCGGAGAATGCCGGCCGAGGCGGAACTGTCGCTCCATCGGCAGGGCCGGTCACGACGGCTGCCGCACCCCACTGGAGTCGCACGGTCCCATTTCCGCCGCTCGCTGCAGCTCCGCCGCCGGCTGCTCCTCCACCCAGTGTGAGCGCCGCGCCGACCACACCAGGAGCCGCAAAGCCTGACCCGCCGCCGCCTCCGCCGTCGCCGATACCCAGCAGAGCCAGACACCGACCGCCACCGCCCCCGTAGTAGCCGCCACCGCCGCCACCGCCGCCGTCGATGCTCAAATTCGAAGCGCCCCCACCGACACCTCCCGCATATTGCGTCCCCGCCGCCGGAGCACCAGCCGTACACGCACCCGTCCCCGCTGCTCCGCCCGCAGTCTGGCTACCGCCGCGTCCTGTTTCGGCTAGCCCTTCTGCGGGCGCCGGGGCTCCCGCGGTGCCTCCTCCGGCGCCTCCGGCGGAACCGGCCGCACTGCTTCCTCCGGGTGCACCACCTCCACCGCCGGCGATGAGCAAGGGAGTGACGCCGTACCCGCCTTGCCAGATCGCGCTCATGCCTCCACCGGCTCCCCCAGGACGCACGTTTCCGGTGGCCGCGCCGCCACCGACGGCACCGCCGCCGTAAGTCGGAGCCCCCTGCAACGGCGCACCGCCCTGGCCGACGGTGACAGTGAAAGACGTTCCCGGCGTGACCGGCAGCACACCGACCGCCTGCCCGCCCGCACCGCCGCCCTGCGTGCCCTGACCCGCGCCCGCCCACTGGCCCCCGCCGCCGGCACCCGTGAGCGTGGCGCTCACCTGCGTGACGCCTGTGGGGACGGTGAAGGTCTGGTCGCCGCCGGTGTAGGTGAAGTCGACGCAATGCACGTACGCGCCCGTCGGGACACACGCGACCTCCGCTGCCGAAGCGGATTCCGACCCGCCGAAGCCCGCGGTCAACGCCGACGCCACGCCGAGAAGCAGCGCCAGAGTCGCAGCCGTCTTTCGTGGGGCCGCGGCACGAGGGGCCGCAGTGGCCACGGCAGCCCGGCGAACCGCACCTGTCCCGCGAGTGATCCGCTTCATTGCTCTTTCCCCTCGACTGTTCCGCGCTGGGGCACACGTAACGATCGAAGAGTATTACGACACTCAGCGGAAACATAGGGTTACCGCGAAAATACCGATATAATGCGCCGCGCTAAACGCGGGCGCGGGGTCAGACGCGGGCGAGGATCTCGCCGTGCGGCACGAGGTACCAGCCGTCGCCGTCGTCGGCCCAGCGCTTCCACGCATCGCTGATCTCCTGCAGGTCCGCCGGAGTGGCCATGCCACTGTCCACGAGCTGCCGCGCGAGTGCCGACTCGAGGATGCGGTCCGCCCACATCCCACCCCACCAGGCGCGCTCCGCCGGCGATGCGTAACACCAGGTGGATGCCGTCGCGGTCACGTCATCGAAACCCGCGGCCCGCGCCCACGCCAGCAACCGGCGCCCGGCATCCGGCTCGCCGCCGTTCGCACGCGCCGCCGCCTGGTACAGCGCCAACCACCTGTCGAGCTCGGGCAGGACGGGGAACCAGATGAAGCCCGAGTAGTCGGCATCGCGGGCTGCGACGAGTCCGCCGGGGACGGTCACCCGACGCATCTCGCGAAGCGCCTGCACCGGGTCGCCGACGTGCTGCAGAACCTGGTGCGCGTGCACCACGTCGAACGAGTCATCAGGGAAGCTCAGCGCGTGCACGTCCTCGACCGAGAAGTCGAGGTTGGTCAGGCCGCGTTCCTCGGCGAGGCCACGCGACAGCGACAGCGCGTTGTCGTCGATCTCGGTCGCGGTGACATGCGCGACGGCCCCGGCGAAGTCGACGGTGATCGTGCCGGGGCCGGCCCCGACATCGAGGAGCCGGGTCGTGTCCGTGAGGTGCGGACGGAGGTAGGCGGCGGAGTTCGCGATGTCGCGCACGTTGTGCGAGCGGAGAACTGATTCGTGGTGTCCGTGCGTGTACGAGGCCATGCGTTTCAGTCTGGCAGAGCGGCCAGACCGGCCAATTCCCGCACTCTGTCGACCACCGACGTCACCGCGGACGTCGGCAGGTCGACGAGGACCTCACCGATGCGCAACGGCGACGCGCGCTGACGCGCCCCGACCGCGACGATCCTTTCGATCGCCTCGGCATCCGCCCCGATCAGGTCGTCACCAGCGAGCACCGCGCCGTCCGCTCCTTCCGCTCTCCGGACGGCGTGGCCGCGGCGCGTGCGATCGTCGGCATCGAGTCGGAAGAACCGGACGTCCGCTCGCGGGAAAGCAGCGCGCACGTCTTTCGGCGAGATCTCGAACGGCGCGACCGCGATCACGGTCTTCGCCCCCACCTCAGCGAACACCGCCTGCAGCACCGCTGCGGCCGCTGCTCCGTCCACAGGATCGGCATTCCACACGAAGCTCAGTTGGGCGCCATCGAGGAACCCCGTGCGCTCGCCCCCAGCCCATTCCGTGCGAGCCAGCTCCCAGCCGACATGTGAGGCACCGGCGCACCTCGGACCGGTGATCCAGATGACTCGACCGGTCGCATGCGCTTCGAAGAATACGACGTCGGATGCCACCTCCGCCCCGACTGCCGGCCGCGCGATCACTGCCTGCACCGACTCCTCGATGGTCGACCGCTCGGTGTCCAGACGTTCCCAGGCGGAGTGTGCGGCGCTCGCCTCCTCGGTGCCGGCCGCGAGCGCGGCATCCACCTGTTCGCGTTCCCACCGCCGGGGAGCCAATCGTCTCCGTCTCGTCTCCTCGTCCGCATCCAGCCACAGGGAGAGCGTCGGATGCCCGTTCACCGGGGGCGGTTGAGATGGATCGGCGACTCCGGATACGACGAGGCGCTCGACGCCCGCGTCGCGGAACCGCACGGCGAGCCGGGCGAGCGCCGTCTCCTTCAGCACCCAGCGGTCGCGGTCATCGGGCGGAGCGGGGTAGCACATGCCGAGCTGATCGATATCGAGGTAGCCGGTCGGCACTCCGTCGGATGCGAGACGCTCGGCGACAGCCCACGCGACGGTGCTCTTTCCCACACCCGGCGCTCCGGCCAGCCGCAGCACATCCATGCGACTCAGTCTGGCAGTGGATCGCACTCAGTGCAGGTCGGCGACGGCCCGCCGGATGGCCTCGCGATCGGGCTTGCCCGACGCCAGGACATCCATCTCGTCGACCAGGATCAGGCGGGAGGGACGCGCGTGCTTGCCGAGTTCTTCCGCGACAGCGTCACGGGCCTGAGTGAGTTGCTCAGACTCGCTCCGCCTCAGTACCTCACCACGCGCGGCGACGATCACGGATGCCTCGCCCCAGTGCTCGTCCTCCACGCCGACCACGACGGCCTCGTGCAATCCCGGGACCCGCCGGACGATCCGCTCCACCCGATCGAGGGAGATGTTGATGCCGCCCGACACGATCACGTTGTCGGCTCGGCCGTGCACGCGCACCACGCCGTCTTCGATCAGACCGAGATCGCCCGTGCGATACCAGCGGATGCCGTGCTCGTCCCGGACAAAGGTGCGTGCGCTCAACGAGGCGTCACCGAGATAGCCCTCGGCGAGCATGGGCCCCGCGATGCGCAACTCCCCCTCGACCGTGCGCACGCCGACCGTGTCGAGCGGCACGCCGTCGTAGACACAGCCCCCACTGGTCTCGGTGGAGCCGTAGGTTCGGACCACCCGTACACCCAGGTCGGCCGCGCGCTCGCGAAGCGGCTCCGGCAGCGACTGTCCGCCCACCAGGATCGCCCGGTACGCCGTGAGCGCGGCACGCACGGCCGTGTCGCCAGCGGCGTCGAGCAGCGTCGCGATCTGTGCGGGGACGAGCGAGGTGTAGAGGTCGGGAATCCCCGCCCCCGACGACGGACGCATCATCGCCAGTGTCGCATCGGCGAAGGACGCAGGCGAGAACCGGCCGTCGAGCACGGCCGGCCGGGTCCCCGCGACGATAGAGCGCACCATCACCTGGAGCCCTGCCACGTAGCCGGCCGGCAGAGCAAGCAGCCAGCGGCCGCTCCCGATCCTCGCCGCCGTCGCCTCGGCGCTCGCGCGCAGCGCCTCACCGCTCAGCGCGACCCGCTTCGGTATCCCGCTCGACCCCGAGGTCGCGATCACCGCCGCGATGCCGTCCGCCACGTTCTCGGGCGCACCGGCCACCATGCCGAGCCCCAGCGCAGGTCCGCCCTCGAGCGCGCGCTGCAAGGCCTCCCGCAGCAGATCCGGATCTTCGGCGTCCGTGGGGGTCAGGGCGGTCATGCGGGTCTCCGGCTCAGTAGTGCCAGGGGAACGACGACCAGTCGGCGTCGCGCTTCTCGAGGAAGGAGTCGCGACCTTCGACGGCCTCGTCGGTTCCGTAGGCCAGACGGGTCGCCTCGCCGGCGAAGACCTGCTGTCCGACCAGACCGTCGTCGACCGCGTTGAAGGCGAACTTCAGCATGCGGATCGCGGTGGGCGACTTCGTGAGCACGGTGCGCGCCATCTTCAGGGCCTCGCGCTCGAGATCGGCGTGCGGCACCACGCGGTTCACGGCGCCGGCCTCGTAGGCACGCTGTGCGGAGTACTCCTCGGCCAGGAAGAACACCTCGCGGGCGAACTTCTGTCCGGTCTGCCGTGCCATGTACGCCGAACCGTACCCGGCGTCGAAGCTGCCCACGTCGGCATCCGTCTGCTTGAACCGGGCTTCTTCGGCCGAAGCGATCGTGAGGTCGCACACCACGTGCAGCGAGTGCCCGCCGCCGGCAGCCCACCCGGGCACAACCGCGATGACGACCTTGGGCATGAAGCGGATGAGCCGCTGCACCTCGAGGATGTGCAGGCGGCCGACAGCCGCGCGGCTCGCACCGTCGACGATCGCCGTCTCCGCATCGGAGTACTTGTAGCCGTCGCGACCGCGGATGCGCTGGTCCCCACCCGAGCAGAACGCCCAGCCGCCGTCCTTCGGGCTCGGGCCGTTTCCGGTCAGCAGCACCGCTCCGATGTGCGCATCCTGCCGGGCGATGTCGAGCGCACGGTAGAGCTCGTCGACGGTGTGCGGGCGGAAGGCGTTGCGCACCTCCGGACGGTTGAAGGCGATGCGCGCGACCCCGCCGTCGTGCGACACGTGGGCGGTGATGTCGGTGTAGTCCTCGGCGCCGGGCGCGAGCACCCATTCAGCCGGATCGAACAGGTCGGAGACAAATGCGCTGGTCACGGCATCCACCCTATTCCTCGCCTGCCCCCGGCAACGGAGGAAGCGCCGCCCCGACCAGGACGGCGCTTCCTCGATCGCGCGTGGTCAGCGACGACGAGCGCGGACCGTCTTGATCCAGCCGTCGACGATGTCCCAGCCGACGCCGAGCGCGATACCGAATCCCAGCAGCACGGCGAGGATGCGGAACACCCCGCCCTCGTCGGCCGATTCCGCCTGTCCGGCCGCGAAGCCCTCCCCGCCGGCCGCGGTGATCTGCGCGAGGAACTCCGGATTCACCAGGTCTCCGGTCAGCAGCGGGACGAGCACCCAGGCGAGGAACGCCAGGGCGAGGATCGTGTTCGTCACGGCCAGCCCCGTGGTCCAGCGGCCCCTGCGGTAGAGCACGACCGCGAACACGGCCTCCGCGACGATGAGCAGGAACAGGACGCCGATCCCCCACGGCCACAGCTGCGGGTTCAGGATCGGCAAGGTCTCGCCGTCGACGTGGACGAAGCCGCGGTAGCGATCCCAGAGGAGAGCACCGATCGCGATGCCGAGGAAGACGAGCGACGCGATCAGCTCGCTGCGCCCCACTCCCTTCTCGGTCGGTTCCGGCAGCTGGTCGAGATCCCACTTCTCGATCGCCGTCGTGCTGTTCGAGCGCTCGAGGATCACGAAGACGAGCGTGGTCCAGAAGCAGATGTGGAGGATTGCCCCGCCGGTCGCCACGATCGACGTCGAGATGATCTCGCCCACGGGGGCACCGGAGATGGTCTGCCCCAGTGCCACGCCGCCGAGGACGCAGACCGGGACGATCATCAGCAGCAGCTTGAGCAGCCGCCACCAGGTCAGGTAGAAGCGCGGGCCGATGAGGTACAACGGGCGATCCGCGTACCCGGCGGCCAGGACTCCGGGGTCACCGAGCTCGGTGAGGACGGCGCGCTCGGCGTCTTCCGGCGCCTCGCCCTGCTCGAGCCTCGCCTCGATCGCGTCGGCGATGGATGCTTCGAGCTCGGCGCGGACGTCGTCCTGTGCCTCGGGCCGGAGGCTGCGGATCGTCGCGCTGATGTAGCGCTCGGTGAGTGTGGCTGTGGTGGTCATGTCAGTTCTCCTCTGCGGTGAGGGAGGCGATCGCCGTGGTGAGCGACCGCCATTCGTCGGTGAGGGTGTCGGCGAGGCGGATGCCGGCATCCGAGGTGCGGTAGAACTTGCGGGGCCGGGCCTCGTCGGTGTTCCACTCGCTCGTGAGGTACTCCTGCTTCTCGAGTCGACGGAGCAGCGGGTACAGCGTGTTCGCATCGGTCGCGAAGCCTCGTTGCTCGAGCTGCTCGAGCAACGAGTATCCGTAACCCGGCGTGCGCAGCAGCTGCAGACAGGCGAGCACCACGGTGCCGCGCCGCAGTTCCTGCAGGTGCGTGTCGAGCGTCTCGTTCATGTCGATCACATTACTGTGCGTCACACACCATTGTCAATCACACATTTATGCCTGACCTACCCCCCTCCCCCTCGGGATCGCCGAGCGCACGGCTTCTCGTCGAGCGCACGGCTTCGTGGCGTCTACAAGCCGTGCGCTCGGCAACAAGCCGTGCGCTCGGGAGAGGGGCGGGGCGGGGGGGGCGGGGAGACTCACCCGGGGGACGAGCGGCGCCGGGGGCTTCCACGGAGCAGAATGGGCACATGATCCCGCCGCTCGCAGACCTGATCGACTCGGCCAGGGTCGTCGCCCTCCCGATGCACAGCCGCTTCCGCGGCGTCGAGGTACGGGAGGCCCTCCTCTTCGAGGGGCCGGAGGGATGGGCGGAGTTCTCGCCGTTCACCGAGTACGAGGATGCCGAGGCCTCGACCTGGCTCGCTGCGGCGATCGACTTCGCGTGGCGCGAGCAGCCGGCGCCACTGCGTGACCGGATCGGTGTGAACGCGACAATCCCCGCGGTGGAAGCCGCCCGCGTCGCCGACGTGCTGGACCGGTTCCCCGGATGCCGCACCGCCAAGGTCAAGGTCGCCGAGCCTGGTCAGAGCCTCGCCGATGACGTGGCGCGGATCCGCGCCGTGCGTGAGGCGATGGGGCCGGAGGGACGCATCCGGGTGGATGCGAACGGCGCCTGGAACGTCGACGAGGCCGAACACGCCGTCCACGCCCTGGGCGAGTACGACCTGGAGTACGTGGAGCAGCCCTGCGCGACCGTGCCGGAGCTGGCTGATCTGCGCAAGCGGGTCAAGTACATGGGCATCCCGGTCGCCGCCGACGAGAGCGTGCGCAAGTCCTCCGACCCGCTCGCCGTCGCCCGCGCCGGTGCGGCCGATCTGCTCGTCATCAAGGCCCAGCCGCTCGGCGGCATCACGCACGCGCTGCAGATCGTCACGGCAGCGGGGCTCCCGGTCGTCGTCTCGAGCGCACTCGACACGGCGATCGGCCTGTCGCAGGGCGCCGCACTGGCCGCAGCCCTCCCGACATTGGACTACGACTGCGGACTCGGCACCGCCTCACTCTTCCTCGACGACGTGGCCGACCTGCGTCCGGTCGACGGCTCGATCCCGGTAGGCCGCGTGACGCCCGACTCCGAGGCACTCCCCCGCCTCGCAGCATCAGACGAGCGTCGCGAATGGTGGCTCGCCCGGCTCGCCCGCTGCCACTACGAGCTGACGTCCACCGCGAACTGAACCGATACTGCGCGCGACACCCCACCGGTGGTCAGTGCGTCTCCACCTGCTCGCCGAGCATCTCGGCGAGGTGACGCGTCGCAAGGTCAGCGCCCCGTGGGCCATGGTCGCCGTCCGCGCCGAAGATGGTCAGTATCTCCGCATCCTGCTCGCCGTCGGCGCCGAACCAGTGCGGGGTGCGCGTGTCGAACTCCGCGACCTCTCCCGCGTCGAGCATCACGTCGCGCTCGCCGACGATGAGCCGGATGCGGCCGGTGAGCACGTACATCCAGGATGAACCTTCGTGCGCGGTGACCTTCGGCTCCGACGCCTCCCGCGGCACGATGATCTTCCACGCATGCCTCTCCCCCGGCTGGCGAGTGAGCGCCACCACGGTCCGACCGTTGACGCGTCGCGGGCGTAGTCGTACGCGCGGATCTCCGGTCTCGGGAGCACCGACGAGGTCGTCGAGGGAGACCCGATACATCCGCGCGAGGGGCAGCAGCAGCTCCAGGCTCGGCCGCCGCTGACCGGTCTCCAGGCGGGAGAGCGTGCTCTTCGAGATCCCGGTGGCCGTGGCGACCTCGGCGAGCGTCAGCCCTCGGCGAGCGCGCAGCGACTGGAGACGGGGGCCGATCTGTTCCAGTGTCGCGTCGAGCACCGATTCCTGTTCTTCCATGGCTTCATAGGACCACAGGAGTCCCGGTTTCGGCAACACTAGTTGCTGGCGGGACGTTCCGCGATCGATGCTGACGGTATGACGGAGACTTCCACCCCTACACCCCTCCTTCGCGCGGGCACGGCCGGGCTCGCCCTCAGCGTCCTGGTCGCATCGCTGGGGACGAGCGCCGCGAATGTCGCGCTCCCCACGATCGCCGTCGAACTCGACGGCACCTTCGCGCAGGCGCAGTGGGTGGCCCTCGCGTACCTGCTCACGATGACGGCGACGAGCCTCACGGTGGGGCACCTGGGCGATCTGATCGGGCGCCGTCGGGTGCTGCTGCTCGGCATGGGTGTCTTCACGATCGCGGCGGCACTGAGTGCGATCGCGCCGTCGCTGTGGATGCTGATCGCCGCCCGCGCACTGCAGGGCATCGGTGCCGCCGTCATGATGGCACTCCCCCTGGCGCGCGCCCGCGACCTGGTGCCGTCGGATCGTCTCGGCCGCGTCATGGGCCTGCTCGGCACCACGGCCGCGGTGGGGACCGCCTCCGGTCCGGTGCTCGCCGGGCTCCTCATCACGGTGGCGGGTTGGTCGGCGATCTTCGCCGCCATGGTGCCGCTCGGACTCCTCGCCGCAGCCCTGGCGGCGGTGACCGGAGCGGAAGCACGGCAGGCAGTCAGCCCCCGACGCGGCTTCGACCTTCCGGGCATGGTCCTGCTGACCGTGGCGGTCGCCCTCTACACGCTCGGCGTCACCGCACCGGGCGATCAGGCCTCGTGGCCGACGTTGCCCCTCCTCGGCGGAGCGGTCGTCGCCACCGGACTGTTCGTGATGCGCGAGCGTCGCGCGAAACACCCGTTGCTGCCGCCGACCCTGCTCAGGAACCGCCGCGTCTCGCTCGGCGCGATCCTCAACCTCATCGTGGGCACCGTCATGATGAGCACCCTCGTGGTCGGCCCCTTCTTCCTCGCGGGCGCTCTGCACCTGCCGCCGGCGGCGATCGGCGCCGTCATGGCGGCCGGTCCACTCGCTTCGATCTGCACCGGCATGCTGGCCGGACGCGCGGTCGACCGGTTCGGCACGCACCGCATGACGTCGGTCGGACTCGGCGGCATGCTCCTCGGGGCACTCGCGCTCGCGCTGCTGCCGGCCTGGTGCGGGCTGCCGGGCTACGTCACGGGCACCGTGCTGCTCGCTCCCGGCTACCAGCTGTTCCTCGCCGCCAACAACACCGGCGTTCTGAACTCGACCCCCGCCGACCGTCGCGGTGCGGCCTCGGGCCTCCTGGGACTCTCCCGCAATCTCGGTCTCGTCACCGGTGCCTCCGTGCTCGCCGCGCTTTTCGCGGCAGCATCCGGTTCCGGCGAGATCGCAGCCGCCTCCCCGGACGCGCTGACCTCTGCGTTGCGGACGACGTTCCTCGTGACGGCCGCGCTCCTGGCAGCCGGCGCCCTGCTGTCGCTCGCGCCGAACCGCGCACGATCGAGCGATTCCGCGACCGATGCTCCGGCGACGCGCGCTACGACTCGATGATCAGCTGCACGAGACGGCCGAGCTGCTCGCTGCCCGCCTGGCGCAGCTGCGCGTCGTCCTGGCCGGCCATCGCCCCGCGCACGGTCATGCCCTCCCAGAGGATCATGAGCATGCGTGCCGCGGTCTCGGCCGGCAGGCGCAGCTTCAGCGCACTCACCGAGACGATGTCGTCAATGATCTGCGCGATGCTCGCGACCATCTCGCTCTCCTGCGCGAGGTACGCCTCGCCGAACTTCGCGTCGCGCAGAGCCCGGATGCGGATCTCGCTCAGCAGCATCACGCCGAGGCGGTCATCGCCGCCGAGCTCCATGATCTGCTGCACGAGCTCGATCGGATCGCACCCTTCCACCAGGGCACCCTCCGCCGTCAGTTCCTCGACGCGGGTGCGCACTCCCCTCACGCGCACGTCGGAGACGCTCGCGGCGAGCATCAGGAACAGCTCGTCCTTGGATTCGAAGTTGGAGTAGAACGCACCGCGGGTGAATCCGGCTCGCTCGCACACGGCCTCGACAGAGGCGCCGTCGAGACCGACCTCGGCGAAGACCTGCGCGGCGGCCTCGAGCAGACGGGCACGCGTGTTCTCACGGCTGCGGGTTGCGGGTGTCGACATCGAAACCTCCTGACCCTTCACTCTCGCACGATTCACACCCGGCACACAGATTCCGACGTGCCGGTCAATTTACGATACATGTATGTATCGGATACACCTGTGTATCCAATCAGTACCCCTCGGAGGAACGCGTGTCCACACTCCTGTCCTCGCTCGGCCGCTGGTCCTTCCGGCACCCCTGGCGAGTCCTCGTGTCCTGGCTGCTCGCGCTCGGCATCGCCGGAGCCGGAGCACTCGTGCTGGGAGCGGGCACCGACAACACGTTCTCGATCCCCGGCACTGAATCGCAGGCCGGCCTCGAGCAGCTCTCGCGGTCGTTCCCGCAGGTGAGCGGCACGAACGCGCAGTTCATCGTCGTGGCAGCCGACGGCGACGAGATCACCGCCGACGACTACCGCGACCACATCGAGGATGCCGTCGATGAACTCGGCGACCTCGACGGTGTGCTCGCCGCCACCTCGCCCTACGACGAGATGGTCGAGGGCATGATCAACGACGACGACACCGCCGCCATCGTGCGCGTGCAGTTCGACGGCGAGTCCACCGATGTCTCGGACGAGACGAAGGACGCCCTGCGCTCAGTCGTGAGCGACCTCGACGCCGAGCTCCCCGATGGTGCGCAGACCTCGCTGGGCGGCGACCTCTTCGCGATCTCGATCCCCGGTGTCACGCTCACTGAGGCGGTCGGCCTCCTGATCGCGTTGCTCGTGTTGATCGTGACCTTCCGCTCCTTCGTGGTGGCCGGGCTGCCGCTGCTCACGGCGATCCTCGGCGTCGGCATCTCGATGGCGGGCATCTTCACCGCGACGGCCTTCGCGACCGTGTCGTCCACCACCCCGCTGCTCGCACTCATGCTCGGGCTCGCGGTCGGCATCGACTACGCGCTGTTCATCATGGCGCGACATCAGGATCAGGTCCGCGAGGGCGTCGATCCCGAAGAGTCCGCCTCGCGTGCCGTCGGAACGGCCGGATCCGCGGTCGTGTTCGCCGGCGTCACGGTGCTCATCGCACTGATCGGCCTCGGCTTCGCCGGCATCCCGTTCCTGACGACCATGGGCATCGCGGCCTCCGTCTCGGTCGCCGTCGCGGTCGCGATCGCGGTCACGCTGACCCCGGCATTCCTCGGCTTCATGAAGGGCAAGGTGGTGGGTCGCCCGAGGCGCGCGCCGAAGGCGAAGAAGAACGCAGACAGCGACGATGCGCCCGCCGCTCCGGTGCGCGCGAAGGGCAGCGCGCGGTGGGTGAACGGCGTCACCAAGCGCCCGATCCTCGTCTCGCTCGCCGTCGTGATCGGCCTCGGCATCGTGGCCATCCCCGCACTCAGCCTCAACCTCGCACTTCCGAACGCGGGCGTGCTGCCGAAGGACTCGGAGGCGCGTCAGACCTACGACCTGGTCGCCGACGAGTTCGGGCCGGGGTTCAACGGGCCGATGATCCTCACCGGCACCATCGTCACCTCCACCGACCCGCTCACGCTGATGGAAGACCTCGGGGATGCCGTCGCCGAGGTTCCCGGCGTCAAGGAGGTCGCCCTCGCGACGCCGAACGAGACGGCCGACACCGGGATCGTGCAGATCGTCCCGGAGACCGCCCCGGACGACCCGGCGACCGCCGACCTCGTGCGCGAGCTGCGGAGCCATCACGACGAGTGGCTCGATGAGTTCGGGATCGACCTCAAGGTCACCGGCTTCACCGCCGTCGGCATCGACATCTCCGACCAGCTGGGCAATGCGCTGCTGCCGTTCGGCATCTTCGTGATCGGGCTCTCGCTCATCCTGCTCACCATCGTCTTCCGCTCGCTGTGGGTGCCGATCACCGCGGCCGCCGGCTACCTGCTCTCGATCGTCGCCGCGTTCGGCGTGGTCGGCGCCGTGTTCGAGTGGGGCTGGTTCGCCGATCTGCTGCACGTCGCCAAGGTCGGTCCGATCATCAGCTTCATGCCGATCATCCTGATGGGCGTGCTGTTCGGGCTCGCGATGGACTATCAGGTGTTCCTCGTCTCGCGGATGCGCGAGGACTTCGTGCACGACCCCGACTCGAAGAGCCCCGATCGGGCGACGCGACGCGCTGCCGCGCTGCGCACCGTCCGCAGCGGCTTCACGGGCTCGGCCAAGGTCGTCACGGCCGCAGGACTCATCATGTTCGCGGTCTTCGTGGCGTTCGTCCCCGAGGGCGACTCGTCGCTGAAACCCATCGCCCTGGGCCTCGCGGCCGGCATCGCGATCGACGCCTTCCTGGTGCGGATGACACTGATCCCCGCCCTCATGGCGATCCTCGGCGAGCGCGCTTGGGAGCTGCCCGCGTGGCTGGAGAAGATCCTCCCGCGCGTCGACGTCGAGGGCGAGGCCGTGGAACGCGAGCGCCACCTGGCCGAATGGCCGGGAGATGGCTCGATCGTCGCCGCGGATGATCTCGACATCAGCGCCGATGCGCCGATCGTCGAGAACCTCTCGCTGCGCATCCCGGAAGGCGGAGCACTCATCGCGACCGGTGGCGACGTGCGGGCACGACGGGCGCTGGCGCTCACGATCGCGGGCCGGGTGACACCTACCGACGGACGGCTCCGCGTCGCGGGCCATCTGCTGCCCGGACGCGGCGCCTGGGTGCGCGCACACGTCGGCTGCGTGCTGGTCGACGACGCCGACGCTGCCCTCGCGGACCTCGCCGAGGCACTGCGCGGAAAGTCGCAGATCGTCGTGATCGACGGGATCGATCGCCTGACCGGCGGCCAGCGCGACCAGGCGGCCGCGATGCTGCGCGATGCCGCGGCCTCCCGCACGCTCGCGGTGTTCGCCACCGCGTCCGATGCCGACGCGGCACAGACCACTCTCGCGGAGGCCGGTTGGCCCGACGCACAGACTCTCGACACGCGCGCTCCTCGCCGGAGCGCCGCAGAATCCACCGAGGTGACCGCATGACCCTCCCCATCGAGCGTGCGCGCTCCCGCAAGCCCATCACGTGGCTGACCATCCTCGGCGTGCTGCTGCTGCCGGCGGCGGTCGGCGGCATCCTGGTCGCGGCCCTGCAGAACCCGACCGAGCGTCTGGACTCGATGACCGCGGCCATCGTGAACCTCGACGAGCCGGTGACCATCGACGACCAGGTCACCCCGCTCGGACGCCAGCTGGCCGCAGGTCTCGTCGAGGGTTCGGACGACCTCGACTCCAACCTCACGTGGGTGATCTCGAACGAAGACGATGCGGCCGACGGTCTCGCCGACGGTTCGTACCAGGCGGTCATCACGATCCCCGAAGAGTTCTCCGCGGCGGCCACCTCGGCCGGTCAGGCGATCTCGGACGGCGGCGGTGAGGCCGAGCAGGCCACCATCACCGTGACCACTCCCGACGACGGCCTCGTCGCCGACGACCTCATCACCGGCCAGATCGCCGATGTCGCGGCCTCGACGATGGGCACCATGCTGTCCGAGGCGACGACCGAGAACATCCTGGTCGGCTTCACCACCATCGGCGACCAGATCGGCGAAGCCGCCGACGGGGCGCTGAAGCTCGCGAACGGTGCGCGGGACGCCGCGACCGGAGCGGCAGCCATCCCCGACGGTGCCACGAAGCTGGCCTCGGGCGCGGGCGAGCTCGGGACGGGTGCGTCGTCGCTCGCCACGGGCCTCGACACGATCGCCGGGAAGACGCGGGAGGCTGCGGCGGGTGCTGCGCAGATCGGTTCGGGGCTGACCGGCGGCGGCAACCAGCTGCAGCAGAGCGTCGGCGGGACACAGCAGCTCGTCGGAGCGATTCAGGGCGCGTCGACATCGGCGAAGAGTGCAGCGAGCGGATCGGCCGCTCTCGCGCAGAAGCTGGGCGGGCTGGCGCAGACCGCCTGCACGCCGCCGGTCGCTGACCAGGATGAGTGCGACCTCCTGACCTCGCTCGCCACGGACGCGGGCGCGGTCGCGACCTCGGCTGGAACCGCCTCCGGTGTGCTCAACAGCCCGAAGGTCGCCGGCGGAATCACCGCCCTCCCCGGCTCGCTCAGCACGATCGCCTCGAGCATGACCCAGGCGGGCGCGGGAGCCACCCAGCTCTCCGGGGGTCTGACCCAGCTCGCCGACCAGGGCATCGCCGCATCCGCCACCGGCGCGCGCGGCATCGCGACGGGCGCGACCCAGCTCTCCACCGGCGCGACCGCACTGGCCGACGGCACGACCGAGCTGGCGACCGGGATCGACACCCTGGCGACCGGGACCGGCGACCTCGCGGGTGGGCTGCGCACAGCATCCGACTCCCTCCCCTCGTTCAGCGACAGCGACTCGAAGTCGCTCGCCTCGGTGATCGCCGACCCGGTGTCGTCGAACTCCTCGATGGACACGATCTTCGGACCGACGGCGATCCCGCTGCTGGCCGCTGTCGTGCTGTGGTTCGGCGGACTCGCCACCTTCATCGTGATGCGCGCCCACACCGCCCGCACCCTCACGTCCCGGCGCTCGTCCGCCGCCCTGACGCTGCGTGCGTTCGCACCCGCCGCCCTGATCGGGGCCGGGCAGGGGCTGCTGGTGTCGCTGATCGTGCAGATCGTCGCGAGCTACGACGCCGCAGCGTGGTGGGCGTTCGCGGGAACAGCCGTGCTCGCCGGCGTGGCGTTCGCGGCCGTGAACCAGGCGCTCGTGGCCCTGTTCGGCGGCGTCGGGCGCTGGATCTCCGCGCTCGTCGGTGTGCTCGCCATCGCGACCGGACTCATCTCGACGGTTCCGGGCTGGCTCTCCAGCATCGGTGCCGCGCTGCCCACCGCCCCGGCGTTTGCCGGACTGATCGCCGGCAGCGGTTCGGCGGTCGCGGCGCTGGTGGTCTGGGGTGTGCTGTCGCTCGTGGCGACCACACTCGCAGTCACTCTGCGCCGGACGACCTCGGCCAAGGCGGTCCTCGCCACCGCCTGACCCGCCCCCTCCCCCTGGACCCCTGCCAAAACGGAGACCATCCGCTCCCGGCCCGGCGCGTCACATCATGACACGCCGGGCCGACTGCATTCGGTCTCCGTTTTCGCCGCGTCAGCGAGACCGAGGAGGTCAGGATGCCGGCGCGAAGGTGCGCGCCGTCTCCAGCAGCAGCCGCGCCCCGAATCCCGTGGCACCGGCCGTCCGCCAGGAGTCGTCCTTCTCGGTCTGCATCGTGCCGGCGATGTCGAGGTGCGCCCAGGGAGTGCCGCCGACGAAGTGCTCCAGGAACAGCGCTGCCGTCGTCGCCCCTGCGAACGGACCGCCGAGGTTCGCGATGTCTGCGATCTCGGAGTCGAGCTGCCTGCGGTACTTCTGCTCCAGCGGCAGCTGCCACACCGACTCGTCGACCGCAGCGGATGCCGTCCGCACCAGATCGACCGTCGCCTGGTCGTTGCCGAAGACCGGAGCGGTCGCGGCGCCGAGCGACACCAGCGCGGCACCGGTCAGCGTCGCGATGTCGATGATGGCATCCACCTCGTCTTCGGTCGCGAGCACGAGCGCATCGCTCATCACGAGGCGCCCCTCGGCGTCGGTGTTCTTCACCTCGATCGTGGTGCCGCCGCGGGCGGTGAGCACGTCGCCGAGCTTGTACGCCGTGCCCGAAGGCATGTTGTCGGTGCACATCAGCCAGCCCGTCACTTTGGCCGTGACCCCGGCGTCGCGAAGCCCGACGAAGGCTCCGAGCACGGCGGCCGCGCCGCCCATGTCCATCTTCATGAGCAGGTGCATGGGGTCGCTGGGCTTGAGGCTGATGCCTCCCGAGTCGTACATGATGCCTTTACCGACGAGCCCGAGATGACCGGCACCGCCGCCGTCGGGGGTGTACACCAGCTTGATCATGCGCGGCTCCTCCACCGAGCCCTGGTTCACGCCGAGCAGCCCGCCGCAGCCGAGATCGATGAGCGCCTGCTTGTCGAAGAGCTCCACCTCGAATCCGAAGCGGGCGCCGAGCTCGACGGCGATCTCGCCCATGTTCACCGCGGTCAGATGTCCGGGAGGGGTGTTCGCCAGGTCGCGGGCGACGACGGCGGCACGCACGGCGGTGAGGGCAGCGGCGACGGGCTCGGTCGTCCCTCCGGGGACGTCGATCGTGAACGCCGCGAGCGGGACGTGCTTCGACGACCCGTTCAGCACCGTGTAGCGGTAGCGGGCGAGCAGCGCCCCTTCGGCGAGCGCGCGCACGGCAGCTGCGGCATCCACTCCCGCGAGATCGTCGAGCCGCAGACCCAGCGTCTCCCGCCGCGACGCGGCCCTGGCGAGAGTCGCGGCGGCGTCGCGCAGGCCGCCCGCCCCGGCATCGGCCTTCGCCCCGAGACCGACGGCGACGAGGTCGGGTTCTCCCGCGCGCGGAAGCACCATCGTGGTACCCGGCTTCGCCGTGAAGCCGGCGTTCTCGAGTGCGTCGCGATCGAACCCGATGTCTGCGGGCACCTCTCCGTCGGAGTACACCCCGATCCCGATCGCCCCGACATCGGCGGCGACCTCACCCACCCGGATCCGGACCGCATCGACGGCGTCCAGTCCCGGTGTGGTCTTCAGATCGGCGGGGATCAGCTTGTTCGGCCTGCGGTCCATGAGTCTGCTCCTTGTTCTGCGATGCGGCGTCGAGATCCGTCCCTGCACCCTGCCGGGACGGGAGACGGGTCAGCCGACCATGTCGACCGGTGAGCCGGGGCCCCAGGGGATGCCGAGGAGGAACCAGACCACGTACAGCGCCGTCCACGACAGCAGCATCCACACCGCGTACGGGATCATCAGCGCGATGATCGTGCCGATGCCGGCCTCCTTCTTGTAGCGCTGTGCGACCGTGACCATGAACGGCAGGTAGACCATGAGCGGGGTCAGCACGTTCACCGGCGAGTCACCGACGCGGTAGGCGGCGAGCAGCGTCTGCGGCGCCACATCGAGCGTCGCGAAGATCGGGATGAAGACCGGGGCGAAGATCACCCACTTCGGAACCAGGCCGGGAAGGATGAAGTCGAGGATCACGATCACGACGATGAACGCGAGCAGCAGCACGATCGCGGGCACGCTCGCTTGCTCCAGCAGTTCGGCGGCCGAGATGGCGGCGACGGTGGGGAGATTGCTCCAGTTGAACAGGGCGATGAACTGGGCGATCATCAGGAACATCACGAGCAGGCCGCCCAGGCTCCCGAACGTCTTCGCGATCGCACCGACCGCGGCCGAGCCACCGCGCAGTGTCTTCGCCCCCGCCCCGTACGCGAGGCCGCACACGAGGAACGCGAGCGAGATGATGAAGACCAGGCTGGCCATGAACGGCGTGGTGCCGATGATGTCGCCCGTCTCCGGGTCGCGCAGCGGCGCGCCGGGCGGCAGGGTGAGCGCGAGGATCACGGCGACGAAGCACAGCAGCGCCCAGAACGAGAACTTCAGCCCACGGGCCTCGGCGTCGTGGTCGACGTTCTCGGCCTCGTCCGCGATCGTCATCTCTTTGCGGTCGTACTTTCCGAGCCTTTTCTCGGTGATGAGGACGGTCACGAGCAGCGCCACCGTCGTGAGCAGGAACGTCGACACGATCCCGAAGTAGAAGTTCTGCGTCACCTCGATCGGCTGCATCCCGGCGCTCGTGAGCACTTCGTTCGTGATCTCGGTGAGCATGCTGTCGCTCGGTGTGATGAGGAGGTTCGCGCCGAACGCCGCCCCGACGCCGGCGAACGCACCAGCGAGACCCGCGAGCGGATGCCGCCCCACGGTGAAGAACGCGGCGGCAGCCAAGGGAACCAGGATCAAGTAGCCGGCATCCGTCGCCACCGAGGAGAGCACACCGACGAAGATCAGGATGAACGCGAGCCAGCGACGCGGTGCGACCTTGACCACGCGGCGGATCATCGCCCCCATGAGTCCTGCGTGCTCGGCCACGCCGACACCGGCCATCGCGATGAGCACCACCGCGACGACGCCGAAGCCGGCGAAGTTGTCGACGAAGGACGAGAAGAAGAAGCGGATGCCGTCGATGGACAGCAGGTTGCGCACCTCGAAGGTCTGCTCCTCGATCGTGTAGTCGGGAACTTCCGCGGGCATGCCGGTCGTGGTGTCGTAGATCTCCCAGTTGCCACCGAACTGCTCGTTGACCTGGGAGAACTCGTCCTTCGGGACCGGGATCACGACGTCGTCCGTGACCGACACCCCCACCCAGGACAGGATGGCGGAGAGCACCGCGATCAGACCGATCAGGTAGACGAACATGATCGTCGGATCCGGCACCTTGTTGCCGACCTTCTCGATCCAGTTCAGGAACCCCTTGCTCTCGGCATCCGAGGCACTCACCGACTTCTCCGCAGCCATAGCCCCCATGATCGTGTCGAGCGAGAAGCTCCTGCAAGCACACCCCCTAGAACTAGGGGGGTCGCCGTGATCCGGGGCGCGCCCTATCGTGGGGCCGTGGACCCGATCGTCGCGACCCTCGTCATCCTGCTGTGCGCGGTGATCGCCTTCGTCTCCAACCGCATCCCCCTCGGTGTCGTGGCCGTCGGTGTCTCGGTCGCTCTCTATCTGACCGGCGTGCTCGACCTGGGTTCGGCTCTCGCCGGATTCGGCGACCCGACGGTGCTCTTCATCGCCTCCCTGTTCGTCGTCAGCGAGGCGCTGGAATCGACCGGCATCATCGCGTGGGCGGGGCAGGAGGTGGTCGCCCACTCCGGCACCGGCCGTCGGCGGCTGCTGCTCACGATCGGGCTGCTGACCGCCGCGATGACGGCGGTGATCAGCGTGAACGGCTCGGTCGCATCGCTCCTGCCGCTCGTCGTCGTGGTCGCCGCCCGCGCAGGGATCCGCCCCTCGCAGATGCTCATGCCGCTCGCCTTCTCGGCCCACGCGGGGTCGATGCTGACCCTTACCGGCACGCCGGTGAACATCATCGTGTCCGAGGTCGCCACCGACAACGGCGCCCGACCGTTCGGCTTCTTCGAGTTCGCGCTCGCAGGGCTCCCGCTGCTCGTCGGCACGCTCGCGATCATCCTGCTCCTGGGCAACCGGCTGCTGCCGGAGCGCACTCCGGCATCCGCACCGATCGACCTCGAGCGCCTCGCGTCCCTGCTGCGCGCCGACTATGCGCTCTCGCCCGACCGGGCACTGGTGTCCGCCTCGCGCGGAGTCGCCGAGGTCGTCGTGCCGCCGCGCTCCAGCCTGATCGGCCTGCACGTGTTCCCGGGGATGTGCACACCGTCGGGCGACCTCGTCGTGCTCGGTGTGCGGCGCGGGCAGGAGGCGCTGGACGAGTCCGGCACCGACCTGCAGGCCGGCGATGCCCTGCTCCTCGACGGCTCCTGGGACGACCTCCAACGGCACACCTCCCAGCGCGACGAGGTCCTGGTGGTCGACGCGCCACTCACCCTCCGCCGCTCCGTGCCGCTCGGTGCGGGCGCGAAGCGGACGGCGGTGATCCTGCTCGCGATGATCGTGCTGCTCGCGACGGGGATCGTGCCGGCCGCGATCGCGGGGCTGCTCGCCGCGGGAGCGCTGATCCTCACCCGTGTCGTCTCGATGACCCAGGCCTACCGCGCGATCTCCTGGACGACGGTCATCCTCGTGGCGGGAATGATCCCGCTCTCCACGGCTTTCCAGGAGACCGGGGCCGCGCAGCTGATCGCCGACGGGCTGCGCTCGGTCCTCGGCGATGCGGGTCCGCACGCGGCCGTGGCGGTGATCGTGCTGATCACGCTGGTGCTCGGGCAGCTCATCAGCAACACCGCGACCGTGCTCATCGTGGCTCCGGTGGCCGTCGCTCTGGCGGCCGCGATGGATGCGTCGGTGCTGCCGTTCCTGATGGCTCTCACGATCGCCGGGGCGGCGGCGTTCCTCACCCCTGTCGCGACGCCGGCGAACCTCATGGTGATGGAGCCCGGCGGCTACCGCTTCGGCGACTATGCGCGCTTCGGCTGGCCGCTGACGGTCCTGTTCTTCGTCGTCGCGGTGTTCTACGTACCGCTGATCTGGCCGTTCACGGGCTGAGCGAGTCCGGCCTCCCTCACCGGTTCTGCAGGACCAGCCCGTCTTCCACGGCCCGCCGGAACAGGTCGACCTTGGTCGGTGCGGCGCGATCGACCGCCGCGTACTTCGCTCGGATGCGACGGATGTGATCGAGCACGGTCTCACGGGACAAGAACAGTGCCTGCGCCACCCTCTCGGCCGTCTCTCCCGAAGCGTAGAGCGACAGCACCTCGGATTCCCGGCGGCTGAGATGCGCAGCGACGAACTGGTGATCCGCGTCGAGGGCGGCCGCCCACTCGGTCGTGGCGAGGATGTGGCCCTGCGCCGCCCGTCGCACCGAGGAGGTGATCACCTCGAGGGAGTCGGACTTGTTGATCATGCCCACGGCACCCGCTCGCGCCGCTTCGCGGAGATGATGCGGCTGATCGCCTGCGGTGTAGGCGACGACGCTCGCGCCGAGGGGTTCGAGGGTGCGCAGATTCTCAGACGGAGTGGAACCGTCGGACAGCGAGAGATCGAGCAGGATCACGTCGAGCCGCCGAGCGCGGCTCGCGACCTCGGCAGCCGTCGCACCGCTGGCCGCGACCCGGATGCCCCCGCTGCGATTGAGGATCGTGGCGATGCCGAACAGCATCGCAGGGTGATCTTCGACGATTCCGACGAGTACGGGCATGTGGGCTCCTGCCTCCGGCGCGCTCCCCTGCGATGAGCATACAACCGCGTATTCGCGGTTTCGGCGGCATGTGTCCGCGCGCGTCGGACGCACGAGACCCGTCCGCGCGGATCGTGCCGCGGACGGGTCTCAGGTGTGCCAGTCGGCGAGACTCAGCTCAGGCCGGAGTAGGCGTGCAGGCCCTTGAAGAAGACGTTCACGATCGTGAAGTTGAAGATCACGGCCGAGAAGCCGACGATCGCGAGCCACGCCGAAGGGTTGCCGCGCCAGCCGCGCGTCGCACGCGCGTGGATGTACCCCGCGTAGATGACCCAGATCACGAAGGTCCAGGTCTCCTTGACGTCGAAGCCCCAGAACCGGCTCCAGGCGTAGTACGCCCAGATGGATCCGGCGATCAGCGTGAAGGTCCAGAGGATGAACCCGATGATCGTGAACATGTACGCCAGGCTCTCCAGACGCACCGACGTCGGGAAGGTGCGGAGGAACCCGGGACCCGTCTTCGCAGCGCCCTCGGCGACGAGACGCTCCCGACGCGACTGCATGAGCTGGATCACCGAGAGCGCGAAAGCGAGGGCGAAGAACGCCGTGGCGAGCGAGGCGACGAACACGTGGATGACGAGCCACACACTCTTGAGCGGGTCCATGAGCGGCGAGACGTCGACATAGAAGTTCGTCGCTCCGAGGCCGAGCAGCACCACGACGAGACCGGTGATGAAGGTGCCGAGGAAGCGCAGGTCGAGGCGCGTGAGGACCACGAGGAAGACGGCCACGATGAGCAGCGTGCCCATCATCGCGAACTCGTAGAGGTTCGCCCAGGGCACGCGGCCGGCGGCGATACCGCGGGTGACCGCTGCCGCGAGGTGGAAGACGAAGCCGAGCACCGTCAGCGAGGTGCCGATCCGTGCCATCACGAAGCGCTGCGGCGGCACCTCTGCACCAGGTGCGCCCGTGGCGGTGACGGCGGTGCCCCCACCGGCGCCGACGAGCGCCGGCTCGCGAACGGTCTGCGCGTCGGCCGTGGCCTGCGAGCGCCGTGCGAGATCGAAGGCGTAGGCCACGAAGGCCGCCGCGTAGATCGCGATCGCCGTCCACAGCAGGACCGGCGAGATCACGTTGAGCTCGAGCATGGTGTCAGTCTACTTTCCGGGTGTCGGGAGCCGGGGCGTCCGGCGCTGCGGGATCCTCGGCGATGTCGTCGTCGGCGGCATCCGTCTCGGCGCGCACGACGGTGCCGCCCGCCGCGTCGAGGAGCCGGGCGTGACCGGCGACGAGATCGTCCACGGCGGCCGCGAGGGTCGGGTCCTCACCGCGAGCGAGCGCGGCGTACTCCAGCGCGATCTCCCCGTCGTGCGCGGTGGCCTTGACCCACACGCGCCGACGCGGCACGAACAGGGCGATCATGAGCCCGCCGAGCGCCAGCAGCGCGAAGCCGAGCACCCACACACCCGACTCGTCACGGTGGATCTGCAGCGACGCGAATCTCTTCACCGATTCGGAGGAATCCGTCGCCCCGGCCGGGGACTCGTCCTCGAAGGTGACCGAGCCGAGGCCGTTCGGCAGCTGCGCGGTCTGCCCGGGGACGAGCTCGATCGATTCGACGTCGGTGCTGCGACCGGTGAGCTTGGTCATGCCGGTGGTGTCGAGCACGTACACTGAGCGCGGCACGCCCTCGTTGATGCCGAGGTCGCCGGTGTACACATCGAGCGTGAGAGTCGGGTTGGTGAGGTCGCCGTAGGCGGAGAAGAAGGCCCCGCTCTCGAGCACACCCGTCGTCGGGTAGAAGAACCCGACCAGGCCGACCTGCTCGGCCAGGCCGTCCGGGATCTTCAGCACACCGAGAGAGGTCATGTTCGTGTCCTGCGGGAGGAACGGCGTGCTGTTGGTGAAGACCACGTTGCCGTCCGGGTCGCGCACGGTCACGGTCGGCGCGTAGCCGTTGCCGAGCAGGAACACGTCGTCGTCGGCGACGCCGAGCGGCTCGTTGACCTTGACGGCTCCCGTGCGCTCCTCGCCGTTCTCCTGCACCGTGACGTTGGCCGAGAAGTCGCCCGCCTGTCCCGAGCCCGGCTCGCCGAAGGGCTGATAGGTCACGTCGAACGAGTCGAGGCGCATCGAGTACGGCGAGAAGGCGTCGTCGGCGACGAAGCGGCCGCGGTTCATCGAGTCGTAGTCGAGCAGGGTGTTCGCGAAGGTCTCGCCCTCGACCAGCACCCGCTGGCCCGTGTACGAGAAGCCGCCGCCGACACCGACGGTGACCAGCACCCCGACGAGCGCGAGGTGGAAGAGCAGGTTGCCGGTCTCGCGCCAGTAGCCGCGCTCGGCGGAGACCGAGAACGCGCGGCCGCGGTCGTAGCGCTCCACGCGGTAGCCGAGAGCCTTGAGCTGCGTGGTGGCGACGTCGATCGACGCGGCGGCTTCTGCCTCGGCGTCGCCCGTCTTCGTTCCCGAGTCGGCGGCGGGATCGCGCGTGACGGCACGGTAGTCCTCGAGCCGCTGCAGTCGTGCGGGGGTGCGCGGAGGACGAGCGCGCAGTGCCTTGGCGTGGTGCTTGATGCGGGGGATCACACAGCCGACGAGCGAGGCGAACAGCAGCAGGTAGATCGCCGAGAACCACGGCGACAGGTACACGTCGAACATCTTGAGTCCGTCGAGCACCGGGAAGAGATCGGGGTTGTCGCGTTCCCACTGCGTGACGCCGTTCGGGTCGGCCATGCGCTGGGGGAAGATCGAGCCGGGGATCGCCGCGATCGCGAGCACGAGCAGCAGCACCAGCGCCGTGCGCATCGACGTCAGCTGCCGCCAGCCCCAGCGCAGCCAGCCGACGAAGCCGAGGCGCGGCTGGGTGATCGAGTCGTCGCCGTCGACGTGGTCGGACGGGCGGAGCGGATCGCTGGAGTCGCTGTTCACGGCACCCTTGTTCTTGGTCGTTTTCTTCTCGGGGCGGTTCTTCTCGGAACGGTCAGAGCGGGAGGACGACACTGCCCATCACCGCCGTCAGTCGAGACATGATGTCGGTCCACAGGCCGGTGACCATCAGGATGCCGAGCAGGATCAGCAGCACCCCTCCGATGACGTTGACCACGCGGATGTGGCGGCGGAGGAAGCCGATCGCCTTCGTCGCCCAGCCGAAGCCGAGCGCGACGAGCAGGAACGGGATGCCGAGCCCGAGCGAGTAGGCGAGCCCGAGGAACCCCGCGCGCACCGGGTCGCCGGCGTTGAACGACAGCGCGAAGATCGCCGTGAGCGTCGGGCCCAGGCACGGCGCCCAGCCGATGCCGAGCGCGATGCCCAGCAGCGGAGCGCCGATGATGCCGGCCTTCGAGTCCACGTGGAAGCGCAGCTCGCGCTGCGCGAAGCCGAACAGGCCGAGGAAGACCAGGCCCATGGCGATGATCACGACACCGAGGATGCGCGTGATGATCTCGCCCCACTGCAGCAGGAAGACGCTCGCCACGCCCCCGAGGGCGGTGATGGAGACGAAGACCAGACTGAAGCCGAAGATGAACAGCAGCACGCCGAGGACGAGCCGGCCGCGTGTCGCGGTCTCAGCCGTCTGTGTCGTGGCGCGTCCGTCGCCGCCGCCGGAAGCGACCTGGCGGGGCGCCACGGCACCGCCGAGGAAGCCGAGGTAGCCGGGAACGAGCGGCAGCACGCACGGAGACAGGAACGAGACGAGTCCCGCCAGCATCGCGACCGGGATCGCGATCCAGAGGGCCCCGGACCCGATGATCGCTTCGGGGTTCACAGCGCTACCGGGGTGTTCACGGGTCCTCCGCGAGCGCGTCCTTGACGAGCGTCGAGAGGATCGAGGGGCCGTCGATCGGTCCGATGATGCGCGCAGCGACACGCCCCTGCTTGTCGAGTACGAGCGTGGTCGGGGTGGCGGCGATCGGCGTGACCTTCGCGAACGCGAGCTTGGCCTCGGCGGTGTCGACGTCGATCAGGCTCGGGTACGTGATGTCGTGCTCCTCGGCGAAACCGACGGCGGTGTCGGCCTGGTCGCGGGTGTTGATACCGACGAACGAGACGTCTTCGCCTGAGAAGTCCTGCCACACGGCTTCGAGGTCGGCGGCTTCGAGCCGGCACGGCGCGCACCCGGCGTACCAGAAGTTGACGACGGTGACGTCGCCGGCGATGTCGGCGCTGTCGAACTTCTCGCCGGTCTCGGTGACTCCCCCGAACTCCACGGGCTCGCCGCGCTCGGCGACGGGGATCTCGACGATCGCGCCGTCGGCCGCGACGTAGCCGGTGTTCTCGCCGCTCAGGAAGGATTGGCTGACCGGATCGGGAGCGCAGGCGCTCAGACCGATGGCGAGCACCGCAGCGAGCGCGGCACCGACCGCACGGCGTGAACGCCGGGTGCGGGAGGAGCGGCCGCTGCGGATCTGACGGACCGTCGAATCGCGTGGCACGACTCCGAGTTTACGCAGAGGATCCTATGCACGAGGTGGATGCGGAAGGGCCTGAGACCCCGGTCAGAACCGCGCCAGGACGTCGTCGACGCCGGCCCGGAACCGCGGACAGGTCGCGATGTCATGAGCCCGGCAGCCCATGGCATGTTCGGTCATCTCACGCGACCGGCGCATCTCCTCCATGCGCCGATCGAGGTCGTCCAGATGCTGCTGCAGCACCTGATGCCGCCCCGCACTTCCGTCGTCGAGCAGCACGGCGATCTGGTCGAGCGTCATCCCGGCGGCCTTGCTGCGCTGGATCACGGCGATGCGGACGACCTCGTCCTCGCCGTAGCGGCGGCGACCGGCAGAGTCACGCGGCGGCCGCAGCAGACCCACCGACTCCCAGTGCCGCAGCACGTTCGTGGGCAGCTCGAAACGGGCAGCGACATCGCCGACGGACCACGGATGCTCAGCGCTTGACTTCATGTTGACATGAAGTCACAGACTGGCGGAGAACGCAACATCCACCGGAAGGACCACCATGTACGACGCCATCGTGATCGGCGCAGGACCGGCAGGACTGCAGGCCGCTCTGACCCTCGGACGCATGCACCGCTCGACGCTGCTCCTCGATTCGGGCGAGTACCGCAACGGCACCGTCCTGCACATGCACAACATGATCGGTGAAGACGGCGCACCCCCGGCGGAGCTCCGCGCCACCGCCCGCGCCGAGCTCGCCGCCTACGCTGACGTGGAGGTCCGCGACACCGGTGCGACCGGCATCTCCGGAAGCGAGGGGGGCTTCCAGGTCGCCCTGGCCGACGGCTCGACGGTCGACGGACGTCGCGTGATCCTGGCCACGGGAGTCGCGGACGATCTGCCCGACGTCCCCGGACTGCAGGATCTGTGGGGCACGCGCGCATTCATGTGCCCGTTCTGCGATGGACACGAGCACGCGGACAAGCCGATCGGCATCGTCGGCGCAGCGCCACGGGCGGAGCACCTGATCGGCCTGCTGGGCAGGATCGTCGGCGACATCACCGTGTTCCCCGTCGACGAGGCGTTCGCCGACGAAGACGTGCGGACGCTGGAGGCGAAGGGTGTGCGGGTGAGCAGCACCCCGGTCGTCTCGGTAGAGGAGGACACCGAGGGCGTGCGGATCCGCACGGACGACGGCGAGCGCGTGGCGGCCGGCATCTTCGTGGCCGCGGGAGCGATGCGCCAGCGGGCACCGTTCGCCGCGGACCTCGGGCTGGCGATGCTCGAGTCCGGCTCGATCGAGATCGACGAGTTCGGCCGCACCTCTATCCCGGGCATCTTCGCCGCCGGTGACCTCGCCCACCGCGCCAGCCTCCCCGGCCCGATGGCCTCGGTGCTGCTCGCGGCCGCCGCCGGTCAGCTCGCCGCAGTCGGCACCATCCAGTCGCTCGCCTGAGCGGGACGTTTCGTCTCGTCGCTGCGCTCCTCGCTCAACGACCGATTCGGTCGTTGAGCGAGCGCAGCGAGACGAAATGCCCACGCGAACGAAAGTCAGACCGCGCCGACGTCGACAGCGGAGCCCGTCGCGGCGGGCTCCGCGTAAGCGACCTCGCGCCACACATCACCGACCCGCTCGAACGAGGTGACGCTCGACAGCGCGCAGCGACGGGTGCGCGGGTCGTGCCGCAACGGCAGACCCGCGACCCGGAGGTGCGTGATCCAGATCGGCGCCTGGTGCGAGACCATCACGAGGTCCCCCTCCGGCGCGGCATCCCAGGCCTCGTCCATCACGCTGAGCATCCGCTCCGCGATCGAGGTGTACGGCTCGCCCCAGCTCGGCAGCGAAGGCTGGCGCAGATGCCACCAATTCATCGGGTTCATCAG
This sequence comes from Microbacterium sp. Cr-K20, assembly GCF_000708325.1. Classification (NCBI taxonomy): domain Bacteria; kingdom Bacillati; phylum Actinomycetota; class Actinomycetes; order Micrococcales; family Microbacteriaceae; genus Microbacterium; species Microbacterium sp. Cr-K20. Next base: position 29,698 of record NZ_JARE01000052.1, read on the forward strand.
GGAGCGACGCATCTGCGTGCCCTCGAACACATTGGCCGGCTCGATCAGGCGGATGTCCGTCTCGGGCACGAGGTCGAACCGCTCGGCGAAGGGCTCCGCCGACTCCTGCGCCCGCTCGAGAGGCGAGGCGTACAGCGCGACGACGGGACGATCGAGTGACGCCACGTGATCGGCCGCAGCCGCCGCCATCCCCCGGCCCGCCTTGCTCAGGTGGTAGTCGGGGAGACGGCCGTAGAGCACGCGCGCAGGGTTGTGCACCTCACCGTGTCGGACGAGGTGCAGACGAGACGCCGTCATGTCACGCCTTGCGGTAGCGGGAGTCGCCGAAGCCGAGGATGAAGTATCCGATGAACGAGAACACGAAGAGCAGGAAGAACGAGAATACCCCGCCCTTGCCGAAGCGCGCGCCGACCTTGACGGCGACGACGATCGCGAGCACCACGTTGGCGATCGGCACCAGATAGAGCAGCACCCACCAGCCCGACATCCCGGCGATCCGCAGCAGGAAGATCGCGTTGACGATCGGGATGAGGGCGAGGATGCCAGGGTATCCGGCCTTGGTGAACACCTTCCACCACGCGACGGCGAGGAGGATGTAGAAGATCAGCGCCACCACGCCGGAGGTTCCGGAGAAGATCTGGCTGACGAAGTCGGGGACGACCGGGACGTCGGCCGCGGGGACGAGGGTGAGATTCATGGGGCACCTTCCGTTCACAGCCACCCTACTGATCGTCGGCCCACCCCGCCGGGAGGAGTCGCGCACCCCCGTAGAATGGCCGGGTTCCCCATTTCCCAGATCAGAAGGAATACTCCGTGCTTCGCACCCACTCGGCAGGCTCTCTGCGAGCCGAGCACATCGGTCAGACCGTCACCCTCTCGGGTTGGGTCGACCGCCGTCGTGACCACGGAGGAGTCGCTTTCATCGATCTGCGGGATGCCTCGGGCATCGCCCAGGTCGTCATCCGCGACGAGGAGATCGCCCACCCGCTGCGCAACGAGTTCGTCCTGAAGGTGACCGGCGAGGTGTCGCGGCGCCCCGAGGGCAACGCGAACCCGAACCTGCCGACCGGCGAGATCGAGCTCATCGCGACCGACGTCGAGGTGCTCAACGAGTCCGCGCCGCTCCCCTTCCAGGTCTCCACGGCTGTCGCCGACACCGAGACCGTCGGCGAGGAAGCCCGCCTCAAGTACCGCTACCTCGACCTGCGTCGTCCTGCCCAGGCAGCGAACCTGCGCCTGCGCTCGGACGTCTACAAGGCGATCCGCGACGTGCTGCACGCCGAGGACTTCACCGAGGTCGAGACGCCGACCCTCACGCGCTCGACCCCGGAGGGCGCCCGCGACTTCCTGGTGCCGGCACGTCTGAGCCCGGGCAGCTGGTACGCCCTGCCGCAGTCGCCGCAGCTGTTCAAGCAGCTGCTGATGGTCGGCGGCGTGGAGAAGTACTTCCAGATCGCGCGCTGCTACCGCGACGAGGACTTCCGCGCCGACCGCCAGCCCGAGTTCACGCAGCTCGACATCGAGATGAGCTTCGTCGACCAGGAAGACGTCATCACGCTGATGGAGTCGCTCATCGTCGCGATGTGGAAGACGATCGGCGTCGAGGTCGCGACCCCGCTCCCGCGCATCACGTACGCCGACGCCATGGCCAAGTACGGCTCCGACAAGCCCGACCTGCGCTTCGGCCTCGAGCTCGTCGAGGCGACCGAGTACTTCCAGGACACCCCGTTCCGCGTGTTCCAGGCGGAGTACGTCGGTGCCGTGCGCATGCCCGGTGGTGCGAGCCAGCCGCGCAAGCAGCTCGACGCCTGGCAGGACTGGGCGAAGCAGCGCGGTGCGCGTGGTCTCGCGTACGTCCTGTTCAACGAGGACGGCTCGCTCGGCGGCCCGGCCGCGAAGAACCTGTCCGAGGCGGAGCAGGCCGGACTCGCCGCCTTCGTGGGGGCCGAGCCGGGCGACTGCGTGTTCTTCGCCGCCGGTTCGACCAAGGAGAGCCGCGCACTGCTCGGCGCCGCGCGCGTCGAGATCGGTCGCCGCCTCGGCTACCTGAACCCGGATGAGTTCGCCTTCACCTGGGTCGTCGACGCTCCGATGTTCGAGCCGGCCGCCGACGCCGTGGCCTCGGGCGACGTGGCCGTGGGTGCAGGCGCCTGGACTGCCGTGCACCACGCTTTCACCGGTCCGAAGCCCGAGTTCCAGGACACGTTCGACACCGACCCCGGCTCGGCCCTCGCCTACGCGTACGACATCGTGTGCAACGGCTCGGAACTCGGCGGCGGTTCGATCCGCATCCACCGCGAAGACGTGCAGAAGCGCGTATTCGAGGTCATGGGCATCAGCGACGAGCAGGCCGACGAGCAGTTCGGCTTCCTGCTCGACGCGTTCAAGTTCGGGGCCCCGCCGCACGGCGGGATCGCGCTCGGCATGGACCGCGTGCTGCAGCACCTGTCCAAGACCGAGTCGATCCGCGAGGTCATCGCGTTCCCGAAGTCCGGCAACGGCTTCGACCCGCTGACGTCCGCTCCCGCGCCCATCACCGACGCGCAGCGCGCCGAGGCCGGCGTCGACTTCGAGCCCGAAGACGACGAGGCCTGACGACCGTTTCGTCTCGCTCCGCTCGCTCAACGACCGGGTTCCTCCCAGGGGCCTCGGTCGTTGAACGAGGAGCGCAACGCCCAGCCAACGCCAACCTCGGTCGTTGAGCGAGGAGCGCAGCGACGAGACGAAACGCCGTTCAGCCGAGGAGCGCGAGCACGGGGACGATGTTCTCGTTCCACACGTCGACCCCGAGCTTCGCGATCAGGCCGACCACGACCACGAGGAAGACGACACGGATGAAGGTCGTCCCCCGCGAGATCGCCATCCGCGACCCCAGGTAACTGCCCGCGACGTTCGCCACCGCGAGGATGCCGCCCAGCAGCCACAGCACCGCCCCGTGCGGGATGAACAGCATCAGCGCGCCCGCGTTCGTCGCGAGGTTCACGATCTTCGCCTTCGCGCTCGCCTGCAGGAAGTCGTAACCGAGCAGGGCGACGAGCGTGATGACGAGAAAAGTGCCCGTGCCCGGGCCGATCATCCCGTCGTAGAAGCCGATGCCGAGCCCGGCGGCACCCGCCATGATGTGGTGTTTGTGCCCGTGGTACCGCAGCTTCGTCGCCGCGCCCATCTGCGGTCGGAACGCGGTGAACAGGGCGACGACCAGCAGAGCGATGACGATGATGGGCTTGAACGCGGCGGGCGGCAGTACCGTCGCGACGGCCGCGCCACCGAACGAGCCGAGGAACGCGATCGCCGCCATCGGCAACGCCGTGCGGATGTCGGGTTTGGCGCGGCGGTAGTAGGTGACGCTGCTGGTCGCGGTGCCGAAGACGGAGGCGAGCTTGTTGGTCGCCAGCGCCTGCACGGGCGAGATGCCGGGGATCAGCAGCAGCGCCGGCAACTGCAGCAGGCCTCCCCCGCCGACGACCGCATCGATCCACCCGGCGCAGAACGCGGCGATGACGACGAGGAGGAGCATCCCCCAGGTGAGCTGCTCCAGTCCGAGCACGGCGCCGATATCCACTCGGCCATGATTCCAGAGAGTCGGCCGCACGCCGGCATCCGCTCCGCCCGCTGGCAGACTGGTCGCATGCTCGACGCCCTCCCGCTGCCCCATTCGTTCGAATCGCGCATCGGGACGGCGGTGCTCCGCCGTGCGGTGGTCGACGATGCGGATGCCGTGATCGCGTTGCTCGCGGACGACCCGATCAGCGCGGCGCGAGGCGATGTGGCCTCCGACGAGGATCGCCCTGTCTACGCTCAGGCCCTCACCGAGATCCTGGCCGAGCCCTCAAACGACCTGCTCGTCGTCGAGCTCGACGGCGCGGTCATCGGCACGCTGCAGCTCACCTCGATCCCCGGGATGTCACGCCGCGGCGCGCGGCGACTGCTGGTCGAGGCGGTACGGGTGCACAGCGGGCTGCGGTCGTCGGGCATCGGTTCCGCGGTGATGCGCTGGGTGGGTGAGGCGGCGGCCCCCGCTGTCGGCGCGTCGATGGTGCAGCTCACCTCGGATGCCGCCCGCACCGACGCACACCGCTTCTACGAGCGCCTCGGCTACGTGGGCTCACACCGCGGCTTCAAGTACAACGTCCCGCAGGTCTGACCGTCCCGTTCGCGCGGCCGATCGCAGCATCCTCGGCCTGATTCTCGGATTCGGGCCGAGCGAAGCGCGGAAGGCCGAGCGAACCGCACCCCGCTTCCGTCCCGCCACCGCAACGACACTCGCCGTTCACCCGACCCGGGACGGTCGGCAACCTGGGCCTCATAGTGTCCTCTCGCAACCCGAAACCGGCGCACCCCCGCCGGACACCGAGAGGACACTCATGGCTCGCTTCACCCGCCGCGCGCGCATCGGCGCCGGCATCGCCCTGGCCACCACGGCCGCACTCGCGCTGACCTCCTGCGCGTCCGCCACCGACGCGCCGGCGTCGAGCAGCGAGACGGTCGATGCCGCCGCGGCCACGTCCGTGGAGGACTTCGGCACGTTCGCCGATCTCGAGGCCGCTGCCAAGGAAGAGGGGTCGCTCAACGTCATCGCCCTTCCCCGCGACTGGGCGAACTACGGCGAGATCCTCGACCTGTTCACCGAGAAGTACCCGGAGATCACGATCAACGAGGCCTCGCCCGACGTCTCCAGTGCCGAGGAGATCCAGGCCGCCGAGACCAACAAGGGCCTCGACACCGCGCCCGACGTGTTCGACCTCGGACTGACCGTCGCACTGCAGAACACCGACACGTTCGCTCCCTACAAGGTGCAGACGTGGGACGAGATCCCCGACGAGCTCAAGGAGCCGACCGGACTCTTCGTCGGCGACTACGGCGGATACATGTCGATCGGGTACGACTCGTCAAAGTTCGACGCGCCGTCCGAGCTCGCCGACCTGCTGTCGGCCGACTACAAGGGCGCCGTCGCGATCAACGGCGACCCGACCCAGGCCGGCGCCGCGTTCGCCGCCGTGGGCCTCGCCACCGTGCAGTCCGACGGCACGCTCGACGACTTCCAGCCCGGCATCGACTTCTTCTCGGACATGCAGAAGGCCGGCAACCTGCTCAAGGTGGATGTCACCACGGCGACCATCGCGAGCGGCGAGACCCCGGTCGTCTTCGACTGGGACTACCTGAACGCCTCGCACACGGCCGACAACGAGGACTGGAAGGTCGTCGTGCTCGACGGCACCGGATACGCCGGCTACTACAACCAGGCCATCAACGTCGACGCCCCGAACCCGGCGGCGGCCCGCCTGTGGCAGGAGTTCCTCTACAGCGACGAGGTGCAGAACCTCTGGCTGAAGGGTGGCGCGCGTCCGGTGCGCATGGAGGCCATGACCGAGGCGGGCACGATCGACGCCGACCTCGCGGCTGCGCTCCCCGAGGCTCCCGAGGAGACCGTGGTGCCGACCGAGGAGCAGTCGACGAACGCCGGCACGCTGCTCGGTGAGAAGTGGGCCGCGGCCGTCCAGTGACGACCATCTCCGCACCGGGGGTGGATGCTGCGGCATCCGCCCCCGCCACGGCCGCCGGGCCTTCGCAGCATGCGAGGGCCCGGCGGTCCGGCCCGTCCCCCGCGTGGCTCGGGCTCGTCCCGTTCGCGGCCTACGTCCTGCTGTTCCTCGCCGTGCCGACCATCCTCGCGATCGGCTCCGGCTTCTTCGACGGCGACGGCGCCTTCACCTGGACGAACGTCGCGGCGCTCGGCGACCCGGTCGTGCTGAACACCTTCGCGAACTCCGCCTGGCTCTCCCTGCTCACGGCCGTCGTCGGCGCGGTCGTCGGCGCGCTCGTCTGCTACGCCCTCCTCGGCATGAACCCCGACGGGGCGATGCGCCAGTCGGTGGATGCCGCGGCCGGAGTGCTCGCCCAGTTCGGCGGGGTCATGTTGGCATTCGCCTTCATCGCCACGATCGGCATCCAGGGCGTGGTCACCCTGTTCCTCCAGGACGCGTTCGGCATCGACATCTTCGCGAACGGCGCCTGGTTGTACGAGCTGCCCGGGCTGATCCTGCCCTACATCTACTTCCAGATCCCGCTCATGGTCATCACCTTCATGCCCGCCCTCGCCGCGCTCAAGCCGCAGTGGGCCGAGGCCAACCTCACGCTCGGCGGTAGCCGCTCCAGCTTCTGGCTGCGCATCGGCCTCCCCGTGCTCGCCCCCTCGTTCCTCGCCAGCCTGTTGCTACTGTTCGCCAACGCGTTCTCCTCTTATGCGACGGCCGCCGCTCTCGCGAGCCAGGGTTCGCAGATCGTGCCGCTGCAGATCCGCACCGCACTCACGAGCGAGACGCTGCTCGGGCGGGAGAACCTCGCCGGAGCCCTCGCACTCGGCATGATCGTCGTGGTGGCGGTCGTGATGTCCCTGTACTCGCTCATCCAGCGCCGCGCCGCCCGGTGGCAGTCATGAGTCGCCTCGGTCCCTCTCGCACGACCCGCTGGGTCATCGGCATCATCGTCGGCGCGTTCTTCGCCATCCCCCTCGCCTCGACCTTCCTGTTCACGCTCCGCGGGAAGGAGGGACCGACTCTCGAACACTGGGCCGCCCTCTTCGATCCGGCCGCCTCCGCCGCCATCAAGCCGATCTGGACGGGCCTGGGCAACTCGCTCATCCTCGCGGTCGTCACGGTCGTGATCGTGCTGCTCCTGCTGGCGCCGACCATGATCCTGGTCAACCTGCGCTTCCCGAAGCTCAAGCCCGCATTCGAGTTCGCGGCGCTGCTGCCGATCTCGATCCCCGCGATCGTACTCGTCGTCGGGCTCGCGCCGCTCTATCTGCAGATCGGGCGGACGCTGGGCACGGGCACCTGGACCCTCGCGTTCGCCTACGGCATCACCGTTCTCCCCTACGCCTCCCGATCGATCCAGGCCTCGATCGATGCCGCCGACCTGCGCACCCTCTCCGAAGCCGCACGCTCACTCGGCGCGAGCTGGCCGACCGTGATCCTGAAGGTGCTCGCCCCGAATCTCCGGCAAGGGCTCCTCGCGGCATCGCTGATCTCGATCGCCGTCGTGCTGGGCGAGTTCACGATCGCCTCGCTCCTGAACCGCCCGGTGTTCCAGACCGCCATGGTCGTCGTGCAGAAGCAGGATCCCTACGCGCCGGCGATCTTCACCCTGCTGGCGCTGGCGTTCGTCTTCCTACTGCTCCTCCTCATCGGCCGCGTCGCCCGCGGCACCGGAAAGGCCCGCTCATGACCCTCGACCAGGCGCTGCCGCGCACCAAGGACAACCTGCTCCTGGCACGAGCCGGTGAGGGGACCCGCGTCGAGCTGCAAGGCATCGTGAAGAGCTACGCCGGCACGCGCGTGCTGCACGGGGTGGACCTCGACATCGCACCCGGCGAGTTCGTCTCGCTGCTCGGCCCCTCGGGATGCGGCAAGACCACGCTGCTCCGCGTGCTCGCCGGGCTCGAGGGCGCCGACGAGGGTGCGGTGCTGCTCGGGGGCGGCGACGTGTCGCGCGTGCCGACGAACAGGCGCGACATCGGCATGGTCTTCCAGTCGTACTCGCTGTTCCCCCATCTGCGGGTGGTCGACAACACGGCATTCGGTCTGCGGCGGCGCGGCGTCGGCAGGCAGGAGGCGCAGAAGCGCGCGCTCGATGCCCTCGCGCTGGTCGGCCTGGCGGACTTCGCCGACCGGTTCCCGCACCAGCTCTCCGGCGGGCAGCAGCAGCGGGTCGCGCTCGCGCGGGCTCTCGTCACCGAGCCCAAGGTGCTTCTGCTCGATGAGCCGCTGTCGGCACTGGACGCCAAGGTGCGCGTGCAGCTGCGCGATGAGATCCGCCGCATCCAGCTGCGCCTCGGCATCACGACAGTCTTCGTCACGCACGACCAGGAGGAGGCGCTGGCCGTCTCCGACCGGATCGCTGTGATGAACGCGGGGCGGATCGAGCAGATCGGCTCTCCGGAGCAGTTGTACACGACCCCTTCGACGGCGGGGGTCGCGGCCTTCGTTGGGCTCTCCAGCGTCGTCTCCGGCGTCGCCGAGGGCGACCACGTGCTGGTGTGGGGGCAGCGCCTGCCGCTGCAGTCGCCGGCAGACGGCCCGGTCGATGTGTACCTCCGACCGGAGAACGTCCACTTCGCGTCGGAGGCGGATGCCGCCACCGACGCCCTGGTCGAGGAGAGCACCTTCCTCGGCAGCATGCGCCGCACCCTCGTCCGCACCGAGTCGGGCGAGCTCGTCCGGGTGCAGCACGCCCCCGGCATCCATCCCTCGTTCGGCGACCGGGTGCGCATCGCCGTCGCCCCGGAGCCGGTCGCGGTTCACCCGCGCGGGTGAAGCCGCCCTTCCCTCCGATATACCGGGACCGCTAGCGTGAGCCGCGAGGGCGGGTTCCCTCCATCCGAAAGAGAAAGGACGCCTCATGGCAGGCACGTTCGAGCTGTACACCGACAAGTCCGGTGAGTACCGGTTCCGTCTGAAGGCCGGCAACGGCGAGGTCATCGCGACGGGTGAGGGCTACTCGTCGAAGTCCGGCGCGCTGAACGGCATCGACGCCGTCCGCCGCAACGCCGCCGACGCCGAGGTCGTCGAGGTCGACTAGCTCAAGAGCCCACTTCACGACGAGACCCCCTGGTGCAGACGTCTGCACCAGGGGGTCTCGTCGTGAAGGCGGGGTCTCGGCAGACCGTGCCGCCGCAACCTCAGAGCACGCGCGCCAGGAAGTCCTTCGTGCGCGGATGCTGCGGGTTCGCGAGCACCTCGCGCGGGTCTCCTTCTTCGACGATGTGTCCGCCGTCCATGAAGATCAGGCGCGAGCCGACCTCCCGCGCGAAGCCCATCTCGTGCGTGACGACGAGCATCGTCATCCCCTCGTCGGCCAGTGAGCGCATGACCTGCAGCACCTCGCCGACCAGCTCGGGGTCCAGTGCCGAGGTCGGCTCGTCGAACAGCATCATGTCCGGGTTCATGCACAGCGCACGAGCGATCGCGACGCGCTGCTGCTGCCCGCCGGACAGGTGTCCGGGGTAGGCATCCGACTTCTCGGACAGTCCCACGCGCTCCAGCATGGCGCGCGCGATCAGCTCGGCTTCCTTCTTCGAGCGCTTCTTCACCCGCTGCTGGGCGACCGTCAGGTTGCCGAGCACATCCAGATGCGGGAAGAGGTTGAAGCTCTGGAACACCATGCCGATGCGCGTGCGCACACCGTCGATGTCGACGTCGGGATCGGTGATGTCGATCCCCTCGATCAGCACCTTGCCGGCGGTCGGCTCCTCGAGCAGGTTCACCGACCGCAGCAGCGTCGACTTGCCGGAGCCCGATGGCCCGATCACGCAGACGACCTCGCCCCTGGTGACGGTGAGGTCAATGCCCTTGAGCACCTCGTTGTCGCCGAACGACTTCACCAGCCCCTGCACGTCGATCGCCGGGGCATGCACATCGATCAGTTCGGTGATCATCGCTGCCTCGCCATCCGACGTTCCAGCCACGCGCTGAAGCGCGTGAGCGGGATCGTCACGATCAGGTACAGGATCGCCGCCATGATCAACGGCGTTCCGTTCGCGTTCTGGGTGCTCGCGTCACGCGCGAAGTTCGTGAGCTCTTTCGACCAGATGAAGGACCCGGCGATGAACAGCAGGGACGTGTCCTTCAGCAGCAGCACGAACTCGTTGGTGAGCGGCGGGATGATGATCCGGAAACCCTGCGGCACGACGATCCAGAACGTCGTCTTCATGGGCGACATACCCAGCGAGCGCGCGGCCTCCGTCTGTCCCTTGGGGACCGCCTGGATGCCGGCGCGGATCGTCTCGGCCATGTACGCCGAGGCGACGAGGATGAGACCGATGAGTCCGAGCACGACCGGTCCGCCGAGCTTCGTCCCGGGAACGCCCACGGCGATCGGCAGGATGAAGGCGATGGCGAAGATCGTGAGGATCGCGGGGAGTCCCCGGAACAGCTCGATCCAGCACGTCGCGATCCAGCGGAACGGCGCGATGACCGACAGCTTCATCAGGGCCAGCAGCACGCCGAGCAACAGGCCGCCGACGAACGCCACGGCCGTGAACCACAGGGTGTTCACGAGTGCGGTCGTGATGATCCCGGGGAACATCTTCGCCGCGATCTCGGGGTTGAAGAACAGCGGTCCGATCTTCGCCCAGTCGGTGGTCACGATCGCCCAGACGGCGATCGCGATCAGCACCGCATAGACCGAATACCGATACAGCTTGCCCTTGGTGGTACGCCTCAACGCCATCGTCGAGGTCCTCCCGCTCTACCGACGCCGCCGGTCACTTGGCCGCGAGGTACTCGTCGTAGATCTCCTGGTATCCGCCGTCGTCCTGGAGCTCCTTGAGCGCCTTGTTGATGGCTTCACGGAGCTCGTCCTTCTCGCCCTTGGCGAAGGCGAAGCCGTACGACTCGTCGGTCGGGTAGGTCTCGACGATCTTGTACGCGGGGTCGTCCTGCTCGTGCACGTAGTTGACGGGCTGGTCCTGCAGGATCGCGTCGATCTGCCCGGCCTGCATCGCCGGCCACAGCTCACCGTCCGACGGATACTGCACGAGCTGGGCGCCCTTGGCGTTCTCGGTCGCGTAGGACTCGCCGGTGGTGCCCTGCTGCACGCCGACGTTCTTGCCGTCGAGGTCGTCGATGGACTTGATGTCCGAATCGGCACGGACCAGCAGCGACTGCAGCGAGTCGACGTACGGGTCGGAGAAGTCGATGTTGGCCTTGCGCTCCTCGGTGATCGTCATGGCCGACGCACCGATGTCGCACTGACCCGAGACGAGGATCGCACCCGACTGCAGCGGGTCGAAGCCCACGTCCTGCACGGAGACCTTGAGATCGAGCTTCTCGGCGATCGCCGCGAGGAGATCGATGTCGAATCCGGAGTACTCGATGTCGCTGGACGGGTCCTCGACCTCGAAGGGCGGGTAGGGAACGTCGGAGCAGACCGTGAGCGTGCCGGCCTCGATCAGACCGTACTCCTCGCCCGCGGCGGGAGCGTCACTGCTTCCCGCATCGGACGAACCGGTCGCGCAGCCGGCGAGCGCGAGAGTGGCGGTCGCCACGAGGGCGAGACCGGCGATGAGGTTACGACGAGGCATGTCGGCTCCTGTAGGACGAGGGCGGGGTGTGCCCACGGACGGGTAGGAGAACATCTAAACATGCGGCTCGTCGCGTGACCAATGACATCAGTCGGTCGACGTATCACGTTTGCGTTGCAAGTGCACGTCAGTGGCGACGTGAAATCAAGTCCCGCAGCGCGTGCGACGGGGTCTCAGACCTCGAAGTCGACCGCTGCGCGTGAGGCGACCACCGAGCGGATGTAACCGGCGACCTCCTCGTGCGCGGGATGCACCTGGTACGCGTCGATGTCGGCGACCGAGTCGAAGTCGGCCACGAGCGTCACGTCCCAGTTCGTCTCCGGGTAGGCCTCGTTGGCACCGGCGGAGATCGACAGCAGCTGCGGCACGACACCCTCCAGGGCGTTGAGGCGACGAGCGACCTCGGCCGCCTGCTCGGCACGCACGGCGGCGTCTTCGGCCGCGAGCTTCCACATCACGACATGGCGGATGGTCACAGGGATTCCTTCGTCTCGGTTCGCGCCTCACCGCGGACCGCGGCCTCCAGCGCCTCACGCAGTCGTTCGGGCGATACGCGCCAGTGCGCGTGCAGATCGCCGTCGATCAGGACGACGGGGATCTTCTCCCACCACAGCTCATACAGTGCGGGGTCGTCCTGGATGGACGCCTCGACGATCTCGATCTGCTCCGCGGCGGCGTCGGGCAGCTCGGCGACGACAGCGTCGATCACGTCGGAGGCCACCTCGCACAGATGGCAGTCGGGCTTGCGGATCAGGGTCAGCGTGGTCACGCCGACGGCACCTCGACAGCGCGCCCCTGGGAGATCCACTCCCCCGTGCCGCCCTCGACGTTGGTGGCATCGAAGCCGCGTGACTCCAGCGCCTCGACGACGCGGGCGGAGCGACCGCCGGCCTGGCAGATGACGTCGAACGACTCCGCCGGCAGTTCATCGAGCCTGTTGCCGATCTCGGACATGGGGATGTTGACGGCGCCGGGCACATGGCCTGCGGCGAACTCGTCCACCTCCCGCACGTCGATGAGCGGAACACCCGACCGCTCGGCGAGTTCGGCGACGGTGATCGACTTCATGACATCCTCTCGGCGGTACGGAGCTGCGGGCAGAGACACAAAGCGCCCGTCCGAAGACAGGCGCTCGTGTCTGGTCGCTTACTTCTTGTTGCGACGCTGGTGGCGAGTCTTACGAAGCAGCTTGCGGTGCTTCTTCTTCGCCATGCGCTTGCGGCGCTTCTTGATGACAGAACCCACGGAAACCTCACTAAGTCAGTGGCTGGGTGTCGCCGAAATCGGACACCCGGGTACGGGCACGGAAAATGCCTCGGGTCAGTCTAGCAAACCCGACGGGCTCCGCCGCGCGCGCCTCAACCGACGTCGGCGATGGGCCGCTGCAGCGCATCGGCCACGGCGGACTCGGGCACGCGATAGCTGCGGCCGAAGCGAACGGCCGGCAGCTCCCCGGCGTGAACCAGCCGGTACACGGTCATCTTGGACACGCGCATCAGCTCGGCGACCTCGGCCACCGTGAGGAATCGGACATCTGGAACCTCGGGCATCCCACGTACCCCTTTCTCGATGTGCACACTCTATGGGGTAGCTGGGACGCATGTAAACCCATGTGGCCCGTGTGATCAACGGGACGAATGCGCGGTCGCTGACCCGCGACGAGGGTACGCACTGAACCCGGGACGCGGGTCAGGCCGGCTTCTTCGCCTTGGCCAGTCGTTCGCGCGCCTCGCGAAGCGCCTGCCGCTCGATCTTGTGGGCCGCGCGCAGAGCCTTCTCCGCTTCGCGCACCGCCCTCTGTGCTTCCTTCAGGCGGCGGTCCCCCGCGAGCTCTGCGGGCTCGAGGTCGACCCAGTCGGTCGCCACGGATCGCGGCTCACCATGCTCGAGGGCGGCGATGTACGCAGCAACGCCGTCGAGCGTCCGCTCGACCCCGAAGCGGAAGGGGTCGGCCGCGGAGAGGAACACGTCGTCTTCGATCGCGCGACGCAGAGCAGGGAATTCCTCCGCGGTGATCACCCGATCGAAGAGCTCGGCCTCGCGCGCAGAGACCTCGTCGGGAGTGAGGCCGCTGCCGCGGGCCTGCTCCGTGTAGCCGGCCAGCACGATCCCGCACCAGCGAGCATGCCCCGTCATGGCGAGCGCGACGGCCAGCCGCTCCTCGGCGGTCAGCGGGGTCTCTTCGAGCGCGGCGAGGCCTGCATCGAGCCAGGCGGAGCTGTTCGGAGTGATCGGCGATCCGGTGATCGGCAGCGAGAGCATCCAGGGGTGGCGCAGGTAGAGCATGATCTGCGCCTCGTACAGCGCCAGCAATCGTGCGCGCCATCCGTCGACCTCGAGGTGGCTCGCCGGCGGAAGCCCCGTCGCCTCCTCCTGCATGAGCAGCAGCAGATCGTCCTTGGCGGTCACGTAGCGATAGAGGGACATGGGCGTGAAGCCGAGCTTCGCCGCCACCGCCGCCATCGACACGGCGCCGATCCCCTCGGCATCGGCCAGCTCGACGGCGGCGTCGACGATCTTCTCGACGCTCATCTCCCGCTTGGGTCCGCGCTGCGGGTTCGCGGCGACACCCCAGGCGAGCGCGATCCCCCGTGGCAGCTCCGGCGGCTCGGTCTCAGTCATGCGCTCATCCTACTTCTGTTTATTTCATAAACAGTGTGTTACGGTCATACACAGTTGCGTTGCTCATACACAGTTTCCTTCATACACAGAAAGGATCACCTGATGGACACAGCCATCGAGGTGCGCGGCCTGCACAAGGCCTTCGCCCAGAAGACCGTCGTCGACGGCCTGGACTTCACCGTCGGACGCGGAGAGGTCTTCGCCCTGCTCGGACCAAACGGGGCGGGAAAGACGACCACGATCAACATCCTCACCACACTCACCCGTGCCGACGCCGGTGCGGTGGCCGTCGCCGGGTGGGATGTGCACACCCACGCGGTCGAGGTGCAACGCCGCATCAGCCTCACCGGTCAAGCGGCCGCCGTCGACGACGCCCTGACGGCGACGGAGAACGTGGTCATGTTCGCCCGGCTCGCCGGGCTCGGCCGCGCAGCCGCCGCGCGTCGTGCGACCGAACTGATCACCCAGTTCGATCTGACCGAGGCCGCCGCCCGCACCGTGCGCACGTTCTCCGGGGGGATGCGCCGTCGACTGGACCTCGCCCTGAGCTTCGTCGTGACCCCCGAGGTACTCTTCCTCGACGAACCGACGACCGGCCTCGACACCCGGAGCCGCCGCGACCTGTGGGACATCATCCGGACGCTCGCGGCGTCAGGCACCACGGTGTTCCTCACGACGCAGTACCTGGAGGAGGCCGATCAGCTCGCCGACCGGATCGCCGTGCTGCACGACGGCCGCATCGCCGCGCTCGGCACACCGGCGGAGCTGAAGGCGCGCATCGGCGGAGACACGGTCGAGCTCCATGACGGTGACGGCGCACTCAGCCGACGGATCCCCACCGACGGCACGGTCGCCGACCTGCGACGAGCGCTCGACCTGCTCGACGAGGAGGGCGCCGACGGTGTCATCACGCTGCGACGCCCCACCCTCGACGACGTCTTCCTCGCCGTCACCTCGCCCACCTCGACTTCTCGACCCGTGAAGGAGAACGCATGAACGCCACCCTGGCCACGCCTCGACCGACGGCATCCACCCCCTCCGCGCCCTCTCCGCGTCCGAGGCTGCGCGGGTTCGCCGCCGAGGCCGTCTTCGTCGGACGGAGCCTGCGCCATTCCGTGCGCGACGGCGAATCGCTGCTGATGGCGATCATGCTGCCGGTGATGCTCATGCTGATGTTCACGTGGGTCTTCGGCGGCGCCATCGACCCTTCGGGCGCATACGTCGACTACGTCGTGCCGGGCATCATCCTGACCTGCGCCGGCTTCGGAGCATCGTCCACCGCCGTGTATGTCGCGAACGACATGCGCACCGGCATCATCGATCGGATCCGCACCATGCCCCTGCGTGCAGGCGCCGTGCTCACCGGGCACGTCGTCGCCAGTGTGCTGCGGAACCTGGTCGCCACCGCGATCGTGATCGGCGTCGGCGTGCTGGTCGGGTTCCGACCCACCGCGGACCTCGGGGAATGGATCGCGCTGGCGGGCCTCATCACCCTCTACATCCTCGCGATCACCTACCTGTTCGCGGCGATCGGTCTCGCCGCAGGAAGCCCGGAGGGCGCGAACGGCTACGGTTTCGTCCTGCTGTTCCTGCCCTATCTCTCCAGCGCGTTCGTGCCCGTCGCGAGCATGCCGGAGTGGCTGCAGCCGATCGCGGGCAACCAGCCGATCACGCCCATCGTCGAGACGATCCGCGCCCTCCTGATGGATACGCCCCTGCAGGGCGAAGCCTGGTGGGCGATCGGCTGGTGCCTGGTCATCCTGCTGATCGCGGTGACGTGGGGCGCGTGGCTCTTCCGCCGCAAGGCGGGACGTCGCTGAGGATGCCTCAGGCGCCGAGGCGCTTGAGTGCGTTGGCGACGGCATGCTTCGCGGAGGCCGCGGCGCGACCGACGACCTCCGCGGCGTGCGCGGCGCTGTCGTTCACGGGGTAGTCGATGTCGGGGGCCTCGTCGCCGTACGCATCGACGAGGAAGGGGACCAGCCAGTCGTCGACGACCTCGAGCGGCTCGACGGCGAGACTGTAGAAACGACGCTGTCCGTCTTCGCGCACCGAGACCAGCTCGGCATCGCGCAGCACCTTCAGGTGCTTCGACACGGTGGGCTGGCTGATGCCGAGGTCGGCGACGATCTGGCTGACGCTGGTGCCCGTCTCTCCTTCTTCCGTGCGTCGCAGCAGGAGCTGGAGGATGTCGCGCCTCGTACCGTCTGCGATCACGTCGAAGATGTCCGTCATGTGATCAGGGTAGTCGGCTCCGGCACGGAGTACCATGACGAAGGCTCGGCGACAGGCGCCGCGTGTCCGCAGCGCGCGGGCAAGAGAGAATCACGAGGGGGCAGCGATGTCGGGCATCGTTTCGGCGTCGTCCCCACGACAGGCCCTCAAAGGCGCCGCCGGACGGGTGAAGCACCTCGTCACGTCCTCGCCCTCCCGCTTCGCGATCGTCGTGTTCGCGCTCCTGATCCTCGTGTTCACGGTGCTGCTGTCGCTGCCGATCGCCTCCGCGAGCGGCACGGTCACACCGCTGAGCGATGCGCTCTTCACCGCCGTGTCGACGATCTGCGTCACCGGCCTCGCCACCGTCGACATGGCCAACCACTGGTCACCCTTCGGCCACGTCCTGATCTTCCTCGGGGTGAACATCGGCGCCCTCGGCGTCCTCACGCTCGCGTCTCTCATGGGGATGCTGATCTCGAAGCGGCTCGGGCTGCGGGCCAAGCTCTTGGCGGCGGGCGACACCAATCCTCTGCGGGCACACGGCGGCGTGGTGAACGAGAGCCAGACCGTGCGACTCGGCGAGGTCGGGCAGCTGCTGACCACGGTCGCCGTCTCGGCCCTCATCATCGAGGCATCGCTGGCAGCCCTGCTGTACCCGGCGCTGGTGATGGCGAAGGTCGACCCCATCGCCGCGCTCTGGGAGGCGCCCTACTTCGCGGCCATGGCGTTCACGAACACCGGTTTCGCTCCGAACGACGGCGGCGTCGCCGTGTTCGCGGACGACTACCTGGTGCTGTTCCTCCTCATGGTGGGCGTGTTCCTCGGCAGCATCGGCTTCCCCGTGATCTACACCCTCGCGAAGCACGTCTGGCACGTGAAGCGGTGGTCGCTGCACACCAAGCTGACACTCGTCACCACGGTGCTGCTGTTCATCCTGGGCGCCGCGGTCTTCGTCGTCCTCGAGTTCAACAACCCGAAGACGTTCGGGTCGATGGATGCGGCCGACACCACCTTCCAAGCTTTCTTCCTCTCCGCCATGACCAGATCCGGCGGCTTCAACGTGATCGAGATGGACGATCTGAACGGCTCGTCCCTGCTGGCCGCCAGCATGCTGATGTTCGTCGGCGGCGGCTCCGCCTCGACCGCTGGCGGCATCAAGGTCACCACTCTGGCCGTGCTCGCGATCGCCGTCTGGTCCGAGGCCAAGGGCCGCCAGTCGGTCGAGGCCTTCGGCCGCCGCATCCCCAGCGACGTGCAGCGCGTGGCACTCAGCGTCGTCGCGTGGGGCGCGACCATCGTCGCGCTCTCGACCATCACGATCTCCCAGATCACCAAGGACGACATCAGTCACGTGCTGTTCGACGTCATCTCGGCGTTCGGCACCGTCGGCCTGTCCACGGGGCTCACGGCAGAGCTCCCTGATTCGGCCTCGTACGTCATGGCCGCGACCATCTTCATGGGGCGCGTTGGTACAGTGACACTCGCCGCGGCGGTCGCCGCGACATCGCGAACGCAGTACTACTCACTGCCCGTGGAAAGGCCGATCGTTGGTTGAAGTCCTCCGGGGCGACGCTCCCGTCCTCGTCATCGGTCTCGGTCGGTTCGGCGCTGCCTGCGCCGGAGAGCTCGACCGCCTCGACCGCGAGGTGCTCGCGATCGACGACAACCTCGAACTCGTGCAGAAGTGGTCCGACCGCGTCACCCACACGGTGCAGGCCGACGCGAAGAACATCGACGCCCTCCGCCAGGTCGGCGCCCAGGACTTCCAGGTCGCCGTCGTCGCGGTCGGCTCCTCGATCGAGGCGTCCGTGCTGATCACCGCGAACCTCGTCGACCTGAAGGTGCCGCAGATCTGGGCCAAGGCGGTCTCGCAGTCCCACGGCAAGATCCTCGCCCGTGTCGGTGCGAACCATGTCATCTACCCCGAGCGCGAGGCCGGCGAGCGCGTGGCGCACCTCGTGAGCGGGCGGATGCTCGACTTCATCCGCTTCGACGACGACTTCGTCCTCGCCAAGATGTACCCGCCGAAGTTCATCCGCGGCGTCGGCCTGAACGAGTCGGGCGTGCGCTCGAAGTACAAGGTCACGGTCGTCGGTGTGAAGAGTCCCGGCAAGCCGTTCCGCTACGCCGAGGCGAACACCATCGTCACGAACCACGACCTCATCATCGTCTCGGGGACCAACAGCGACATCGAGCGCTTCGCCGGCCTCGACCGCTGACCTCGGAGACGTTCGATCCCTCGACTCCCCCTCGCGGCGGATGCATCGTCGTGCACGGCCGTGGTGGGATGGGACGCATGACCGACAACGCAGCGGCCCCTCCCGTCCTCGCCCTCCGCGGGCTCCGCAAGCAATTCGGGCAGAAGATCGCGGTCGATGACCTCTCCCTCGATGTGCCGGCCGGATCCATGCTCGGGCTCCTCGGCCCCAACGGCGCGGGCAAGACCACGACGCTCGCCATGACCACGGGTCTGCTGCGGCCGGATGCCGGCGCCGCGTGGGTGCTGGGCGCGGACGTATGGCAGAACCCCGCCGACGCGAAGGCCCGGATGGGCGTGCTCCCCGACGGCATCCGCATGCTCGACCGCCTCACCGGTGCCGAGCTGCTGCGCTACACCGGGTTGCTGCGCGGCATGGCCGAAGCCGAGGTGGTCTCGCGCAGTGACGAGCTCCTCGCCGCGCTCGGCCTCACCGATGCTCGGGACCGGCTCGTGGTCGACTACTCGGCGGGCATGCGCAAGAAGATCGGCCTGGCGTGCGCGCTGATCCATGCACCTCGTCTGCTGATCCTCGACGAGCCGCTCGAAGCCGTCGACCCGGTGTCCGGCGAGACGATCCGGCAGATCCTCCGGGCGTTCGTCGACGGCGGCGGCACCGTGGTGCTGTCCAGCCACGTGATGGAGCTCGTCGAGTCGATGTGCGATCGGGTCGCGATCGTCGCCGAGGGACGCCTGCTCGCGAACGGCACTCTCGACGAGGTGCGCGCCGGACTGTCGCTGCAGCAGCGGTTCCTCGCCCTGGTGGGGGCGCATGACCTCGGGACGGAGACGCTCGCATGGTTGCGCTCCTCGTAAGCCTGCGCTGGCGCCAGCTGCGCCACCAGTTGTCGCGCAATCCCTGGATGGTCGTCACCCTGATCATCACCGGACTGATCGCCCTCGGATTCCTCGCCGCACTGACGGCGGGACTCGTGGCGCTGCGGTTCGCCGCCCCTGACGCCGCCGTCACCGCGATCGTGCTGGCGGGCACCGTCATCGTCCTCGGCTGGTGGGTCGGGTCGATCCTGGTCAGTGCCGATGACTCGCTCGCGCCGGAACGGTTCGCGCTGCTCCCCCTGACCGCAAGCTCCCTGCTGCCGGGCTTCGTCGTCGCGGGGGCGACGACGGTGGGCGGGATCGGCACCACCGTCGCACTCCTGCTCATGCTCCTCGGCTGGTCGGTGAGCCTGCCTGCGCTGCTGACCGCCCTGATCATGATCCCCGTCGCCGTGGCCGCCTGCGTGCTGGGCGCGCGCGTGGTGAGCGGTGTGCTGGCCGGCTGGCTCGCCCGACGCAGCGCCCGCGACCTGGTGGTGATCGTCGGCGTGGTGCTTCTCTCCTCGTCCGGTGTCCTGCTCAACGTGGGGATCGGCGCGCTGGTCCGGGTGAACGATGTCGGCGGAGCCTTCACGACCATCGCCGACATCGCCGCCTGGACTCCGATGGGCGCCGTCTTCGGCGTCTCCGGATCCGTGGCTCAGGGCGACTTCCTCACGGCGGCGCTCCGGCTGCTCATCGCTCTCGCCACAGTCTCAGCCCTGTGGTTCGCGGCACAGGGCCTGCTCGCTGCGCGCCTGGTCGCCCCCATCCAGGACGCCGGCGGCGGACGCGTGCGCTCGGCCGGGCTGCTCGACCGGATACTGCCGGCCAGCCCGGTCGGGGCGATCGCCGCCCGCACGCTGCGATACTTCCGGCGCGACCCCCGGCAGATCGTGAACATCGTGATGCTCCTGCTGCTGCCCGCGATCTTCATCGGGCTCTCCCTGATGAACGGGCTGCAGGACGAGTCCATCGGGTTCGGTCCGGCCATCATCCTCATCCCGACGATCAACGCGCTCCTCACCGGCACGATCGTGCAGATGGCGATCGCCTACGACAACGACGCGGTCGCGGCCCACATCCTGAACGGCGTCAGCGGCGCCGCGGATCGGGCAGGGCGACTGCTCGGATTCGGGCTGATCGCGATCCCCGTGACGCTGCTGCTGTGCGCGGCCACCTGCCTGATCGCCGGCCGATGGGACCTGCTCCCCGCAAGCATCGGGTCGGCCTTCGGCCTGACGGCGATCTCGGCAGGCGCCGGGGCCTGGGTGGGCAGCTTCCTTCCTGGCCGCGCGCCCGCACCCGAGGCGAATCCGCTCGGTCGTGGCTCGTCCGGCGGCGTGCAGTCGCTGCTGGCGATGATCATCATCGGGCCGATCACGCTCGTGCTCGGGGCGCCGGCGCTCGGGTTCGCCATCGCCGGCATCTGGAATCCTGCGCTCGGCTGGGTGAGCCTCGGCTGCGGCGTCGTGCTCGGCGCCGCGGCCCTGTGGGGCGGGGCGGTGCTGGGCGGCAGCATCCTGAACCGGCGCTGGCCGGAAGTTCTCGCCGAGGTCTCCAGCGAGAGCTGAGCGGAGGTCGGGCGGTCAGGCGTCGATGTCGAGGACGAGTTCGACCACGTCATCGACGCCCAGGCCCTCGCGGTCCTGGAGCACCTTCTTGATCGGCACGATGTAGCCGCCGTCCTTCGGCCAGAGGGCCGTGGTCACGGTGGTGGAACCGATGGTGACGGATGCGGGGATCATCCCCCACCCGTAGGTGACGATCGACGCGACCTCGTGGATCAGCTCGCTCTCGGCAGGCGGCACGGTGACGAAGTGGAACGGCGCCGGCCCGCGCCAGTACCAGATGACTCCCTCGATCCGCAGCTGCATGGATCAGGCCCCGGCGGCGAGTTCCTTCGCCCGCGCGAGGGCTGCGGCCGCGGCATCCGCGAAGGTGCGGTCGAGCTGCGCGTCCTGCAGAACGGCGACCGCACGCTCGGTGGTTCCCTTGGGGCTCGTGACACGACGACGCAGCTCGGCGGGGTCCTCCCCCGACGCGTCGAGCAGCGCGGTCGCGCCGATGAAGGTCTGCTCCACCATCAGCCGGGCGTCGGCCTCAGCGAAGCCCATGCCGACAGCGGCCTTCGTGAACTCCTCGATCAGCAGGTACACGTAGGCGGGCCCGGAGCCCGAGATCGTGGACAGCGCGTCGATCTGCGACTCCGGAACCTCGACGACCGCGCCGACGGTCTCGAACAGCCGGCGGACGAGGGCGAGATCCTCGGCGGTGGCGGCGGAACCGGCAGCGAGACCCGTGACGCCCTTACGCACGGTCGACGGCGTGTTCGGCATCGAGCGGATGACGCGGGCGTCGGCGCCGAGCACGTCGGCAAAGGTCTGGAGCGTGACGCCGGCGGCGACGCTCACCACTATCGCGTCGTCCGTCAGGTGCGGAGCGATCTCGCGCAGCAGGTCGGGCACCATCGCGGGCTTGACGCCGACCAGCACGATCCGCGCGCTTGCGGCGGCCTC
Organism: Microbacterium sp. Cr-K20; assembly: GCF_000708325.1. Taxonomy (NCBI): domain Bacteria; kingdom Bacillati; phylum Actinomycetota; class Actinomycetes; order Micrococcales; family Microbacteriaceae; genus Microbacterium; species Microbacterium sp. Cr-K20. The sequence continues at coordinate 51,212 of NZ_JARE01000052.1, forward strand.
GGCGTTGCCGTCCGGCCGTTCGACGAGCGCGATACTCGTGACCCCGTCGAGGCCGGCGAACGCCTCGGCCTTCGCCGCGGTGCGGTTCGTCGCGGTGATCCCGCCGTCGATCCGGATGCCGGAGGCGACCACACCCCGGAGGATCGCACCGCCCATCGAACCGGCACCGAGAAAAGCGAGAGAAGGAAGCGAGTGAGCCATGTCGTCATCCTACGGCGGGCACTCCCGCAACCTCGGGCGGGCGGTTCTAGACTCGTCCCATGAGTGCATCCGGAGGCAACAAGGCCATCGTCGCGGCGTTCCTGGCGAACCTGGGTATCGCCATCGCGAAGTTCATCGCCTGGGCCCTCTCCGGCTCCGCCTCGATGCTCGCCGAGGCCATCCACTCCGTCGCCGACTCGGGCAACCAGCTGCTCCTGATGCTCGGCGGACGCAAGGCCCAGCGGGAGGCCGACCGCGCACACCCGTTCGGCTACGGCCGGGAACGCTACGTGTACGCGTTCGTCGTCTCGATCATCCTGTTCTCGGTCGGTGGCCTGTTCGCGATCTACGAGGGCATCGACAAGCTCACGAACCCGCACGAGCTGGACAAGACCTGGTGGTGGCTGCCCCTGGTCGTCCTCGCCGTCGCGATCGGGCTGGAGTCGTTCTCCCTGCGCACGGCCGTGCGCGAGAGCAACCTCGTGCGGGAGAAGGGGCAGTCGTGGGTGTCGTTCGTGCGCCGTTCGAAGGCCCCCGAGCTGCCGGTCGTGCTGCTCGAAGACGTGGGCGCTCTGACCGGTCTCACCTTCGCCCTGCTCGGAGTCGGGCTCACACTGCTCACCGGAAACCCCGTGTTCGATGCACTCGGCACCGTGATGATCGGTGTGCTGCTCGTGCTGATCGCCATCGTGCTGGGCATCGAGACCAAGAGCCTGCTGGTCGGTGAGGGCGCGACCCAGGCCGACCACGACCGGATCGTCGATGCCATCAACGCCGGCGACGAGATCGAGAAGATCATCCACATGAAGACCCTCTACCTCGGCCCGGACGAGCTGATGGTCGCCGCGAAGATCGCCCTCAACGCCGACAAGCCGCTGCGCGAGGCCGCCGATGACATCAACGCGATCGAGGCCCGTATCCGCGACGCCGTGCCGGTCGCGCGCATCGTGTACATCGAGCCGGATGTGTACCGCCCGGCGATCGACCCCGAGCCATCGACCGACGTCTTCGTGCTGAAGTCGTCGGACTGATCACGGAGTCCGACATGATGCAGGCGAAGAAACTCGTCGGGCTCCTGGGCGCGGCCGGTCTGGCCGTCCTGCTCTCCGGTTGCTCCCTGAACACGATGCTCTGGGGCGACGACGGAGCTGGGGTGATCGAGACTACCGAGGGCCTGATCGACGCAGCGACGGAAGGCGAAGCCGACTCGTACATGTGCGAGGGTCACGACCCGGAGCTTCGCGAACCGGCGGACTGGGAAGGGCTGTCCGCGGAGGAGCCCGAACGCTTCGTGGCGGACTACTGGCCGGATCAGGTCCCCCTGGAGCCACGCTGGAACATCGGCCTCTCCCTGCCCACGGAGCGGGTGGCCGGGGGCGTGGAATTCCCCGGCTACGTCTTCTACCAGGAGACCGACGACGGGCTGTGCGTCGTCGACGTCACCTGGTGGACCGTCGAATCCGAGGGCTGACGAGCCCGACGCGTGCGCGCTGCGGCTCAGCGCCGCTGCTCGAAGAACGTCCGCAGCAGTGCCGTCGCCGCCTCCGCCTCGATTCCGCCGATCACCTCTGCCCGATAGGGCAGCCGCCGATCACGCAGCACGTCGTACATGGAACCGGCCGCACCCGCCTTGTCATCCCAGGCACCGAAGACCACCCGACCGACGCGTGCCTGCAGGATCGCACCGGCGCACATGATGCACGGCTCGAGGGTCACGACCAGCGTGTGCCCCTCGAGATTCCAGGACCCGACGGATGCCGCCGCGCGCCGCAGCGCCTCGATCTCGGCATGCCCGGTCGGATCGTTCGTCGCCTCGCGGGTGTTGCGCCCCTCGGCGGTGATCCTCCCGGCCGCGTCCAGGAGCACGGCGCCGACGGGGATCTCCGACGCTGCCGCGGCCTCGGCAGCGAGCTCGAGCGCACGCCGCATCGCGAGGTCGTCGGCAGCGGTCATGCGTCGAGCCTACGACAGCCGCCGGCCGCCGCCGGTGCCCTCGATGTCGTTCCCGGAGGCGCGGCGCATTACCCTGTATCCATGCGCGTTCACGTGGCCGACCACCCTCTCATCACTCACAAGCTCTCGGTGCTGCGCGACGTGCGCACCCCTTCGCCGGTGTTCCGGCAGCTCACGGAGGAGCTCGTCACGCTGCTCGCGTACGAGGCGACCCGCAACGTGAAGGTGAGCCCTGTCGAGATCACCACGCCGGTGACGACGACGATGGGCGTCAAGATCTCCGAGCCGCGACCGATCGTGGTGCCGATCCTGCGCGCCGGCCTCGGCATGCTCGAGGGCCTCGTCAAGCTGCTCCCGACCGCCGAGGTCGGGTTCCTCGGCATGGTCCGCGATGAGACGACGTTCGAGCCGACGACCTACGCCGAGCGTCTCCCCGACGACCTCAGCGACCGTCAGTGCTTCGCGATCGACCCGATGCTCGCCACCGGCGGTTCGCTCGCCGCGGCGATCCAGTTCCTGTTCGACCGCGGCGCGAAGGACGTCACCGCGATCTGCCTGCTGGGTACGCCGGAGGGCGTGGCCGCGATCGAAGCCATGGCCGGCGACCGTGATGTGACCCTCGTCCTGGGTGCGCTCGATGAGCGTCTCAACGAGAAGGGGTACATCGTGCCCGGGCTCGGCGACGCCGGCGATCGGCTCTACGGCACGGTCTGACCCGGCCGACTGCACCCCGCGACGCGGTCGTCTCACAGAGCCCGTCGAAGCGGGGCACTCAGTCCGCCGCACCGACCAGACGGGCGAACGCGCTGAGGCGAGCGACTCCCTCCGGGGTGTACGGCAGATCGTCGAGCAGTGCAGGCGAGTGGATCAGGTAGGCGACAACCTGCGCGCGGGAGATCGCCACGTTCAGTCGGTTCTGCAGCAGCAGGAACTCCGGGCCGCGCGGAGCGTCCCGCCCGCTGGAGGCCGCGAGCGAGGTGATCGAGACGACCGCCTCCTTGCCCTGGAAGTTGTCGACCGTGCCGACCGGGACGTCGTGGTATCCCGCCGCCGCGAGCGCATCGAGCACCAGCTGACGCTGCGCGTTGTACGGCGTGACCACGATGATGTCGGCGGGCACGAGCGGCCGGGTGGACCTGGACTCGTCGTTGTCGGTGAAGGATCGACCGACCAGGTCACGGACCAGCCGGACGACCTCGGCCGCCTCCTCTGGCGACTGCGTGGAGTTGCCGCGGTGCCGCAGGGGGATGACGTGCAGACCAGGTTCGATCCCCTGGACCGCCCGCAGCTCGGTACCGGGGGCTGACGCCAACTGTCCCGCGTAGGCGAGCGTGGATACCGGTGCCGCGACGAAGGGATGCATCCGCCAGGAGCGCGCGAGGAAGTAACCGTACTCCGGCCGCACGACCGGGTCGCCATCCATCACCCAGCCGAGCGCGGAGGCGTCGACCGGTTCGGGGTGGGCGCCCTGACTCACCTGCGGAAGCTGCTGCGGATCGCCGAGGAGCAGGAGCCGCTTCGCCCCGGCGGCGACCGCGATGGTCGAGGCGAGCGAGAACTGCCCCGCCTCGTCGATCACGAGCAGGTCGAGCCCGTCGCGGTCGACCCGCTGGGTGTTGCTGAAGTCCCAGGCGGTCCCGCCCACGACGGCACCCTCGGAGGCGTGCTCGGCGAGGAAGGCCGCCATCCCGGGCTTCGGGATGGTCGTATACGAGTGCGCCGCATCCGGATCCTTCGGAGCCTTGGCGACCTGAGCCGGTGCGACCCCATCGGCCACGACCCGCTCGAGCAGCGTCTCGATGATCGCGTGCGACTGCGCCACGACGCCGACCTTGAAGCCGTGCTCGTTCACGAGCCGTGCGATCACCCGGGACCCGGTATAGGTCTTCCCCGTTCCCGGAGGGCCCTGCACGGCGAGATAGCTGCGGTCGAGGTCGAGCACCGCCGACACGATCGCGCCGACGGTGTCGGCGCCGGCAGCGGTGAGAGGTTTCCCCGACACGGTGCGCGGAGGAATCCGGCGCAGGATGTCGGTCGCGGCGTCGTCCGGGAACCCCGGAGCTGCGGCGTGCACCGCATCGGCCCACTCGTCGATCGCTCCCTGGAGGGAGACGACACGCGGTGGTGCGGCCGGGGTGAGGGCGAGCGGCAACTCGTCCCACGTCTGTCCCTGGACCGCCGACTCGGTGATGAGGTAGCCGTCGTCGAGCACCTCCGCCACCGTGACCGTGTGCGGCACATGCACCGCACGCGACGGGACCTCGGTGTCGAACGGCGCCGGAACTCCGTAGAGTGCGAACGGCTGCGACCCGGCGCCGAGCGTCGTGCCGGGCGAAACCTCGCCGCGGATCTCGACATCGCGGGACATCACCCGCCGCCCCTCACCGATGCTCCAGTCGCGACGAACGGTCGAGGACGGACGGTCGACCCGCACCACATCACGCGTGCCGTCCCACATGGTCACCGGTTCGCGCAGCCGCTGGAAATGCGACACCCAGAAGCTCTTCGCCTCGCGCGGGAAATAATCGATCGCGGCGGCCGCGAGTCGATGGACGAGCCCGTCGCCACCCGCCTCGACCGCGCGCTCGGCATCTGCGAGCAGTGCGACCGAGCGCGGGGACGGCTCGTAGATGACCTCGTCGGCTGCGTCGGGCGGAGCCGGTGTGACGCCCTCTTTGCGCGCGATGTCGATCAGCCAGTTGCGCAGACGCCTGGTCGACACGCAGTCGTAGCGGTTGTAGTCGGCGAGGTCCGCGAGAACTGCGTCTGCCCCGGCCTGCTCCCCCGCAGCGGCGAGCTCACGGGCCGCGACGTACTGCACGATCGAGTCGTCGCCCTTCTGCACGTCGCTGGTTCGCACGTCTTCGCCCATGTGCAGCGGCTCGAGCTTCTTGATCGAGTACGAGCGCGAACCGACGCGCACCGTCCGCAGCACGAGCGGGTACAGGTCGACGAACACGCCCTCGCGCAGCAGCCGATCGACCTCCCCCTCGCGCACGCCGTGCCGCGCCGCCATCGCCACCAGGTGAGAGGTCTCATAGGGCGCGTAGTGATAGATGTGCATGCCGGGGTGCGCGGTCCTGCGCGCATTCACGAAGTCGAGGAACGTCTCGAGCGCCCGCTTCTCGTCGGCGAAGGTGTGCGCCCACAGCGCCGAGTACTGGTCGGCGTTGTCGACCCACCCGAAGAGGTAATCGATCCCCCAATGCCCCTCGCCATCGGCGGCAGGCTCCGTGTAGAGCGGGTCGCCCTCGAAGTCGAAGAAGATGTCGCCATGGCTGGGCAGCGGGAGGGTGTGGATCGCCGGCGCGTAGTGCACGTCGTAGGTGGGCCGCCCCTCGGCATCGGCGTGCAGCTGCAGTCGCGCCTGGGCGCGAAGCGTCTCGAACGTGTCGATGTTCATCCCCGGCGGTGGCCCGGATGCCTCCGCGAGGGCATCGATCGTCTCGATGCCGGATGCCCGCAGCCGCGCACGCTGCACAGGGCGCATCCGCGCCACCATCAGGAGATCGCGGTGGGCGAGCACCTGCTCCTCGCAGGTCGCGCACCGCCCGCAGGCCACGACCTGAAGGTCGCCGCGATCGTCTCCCCAGGCGAGCGGCGCACCCGTCGCCCCGTCGGCGATGCGCCGGTCGGCGATGAGCGCCCGCAACCGAGCCCTCCGCACCTGGAAGAGCGGAAGGAGATCGTCGACCCGATGGGTGCTGAGTGTGCCGTCGCCGAGGATCAGGTCGACCTCGTCGGAGCGGGGGATGCCGAGCCGGTCGAGCTGGTCGACATATGCCGCGAGCTGCATGAGGGCCGTGACCCGGGCCTTGCGCGCCAGTTTGGAGTCCTGCACGCGCCATCGGCCGTCATCGTCTTTGCGGAGGAAGTCGGCGAACCCGACGAACTCGTCGGTGGAGAAAGCCGCTTGGAACACCACGAGCGCATCGGAGCGCAGGGCCGCGACCGTCGCTTCGATCGCGGCCGCCATAGCCTCGGCATCGACCGACGAGACCTTCTCGATGCGGTGGACACTCGCATCGCCGAGTTTGTCGATGTACCGGGCGAGCACGTTCTGCTCGTGCACGTCGCCGAGCTCGGCGGCACGCTTCAGAGTCGCGTCTTCGGGCTCTTCGACGGCCGGGACTCGCCCCAGCTTCGCGTCGATCGCCCGACACCACGCGAACTCGCACTCGGCGGCCGCCTTGAGGTCGCTCGCGCTCCAGATGACGCGCTGCGCCTGAGTGTCGATCCGCACGATGCTCCCGTTCTGTCGGATGCTTCGACACTATCCGCGGCATCCGACACCCGCGAAGCGGGAGCCTCGAGTGACAGCGCGGTCAGCGCCACCAGGTGTCGTCGGGGGTCACCGGGAGGTGCCGCTTGTGCTGCGTGGCGAGGTATCGCGCCTCGATGCGGCCGGCGACCTCCGGGTCGACCGGGCGTCCCTCGAGGAAGTCGTCGATCTGCTCGTAGGTGAGACCGAGTTCGTCCTCGTCGGCACGACCGGGCTGCCCGTCGAGCAGGTCGGCGGTCGGCACCTTGAATGCGAGCCGATCCGGCGCATCGAGGTACTGCAGGAGCGAGCGCCCCTGACGCTTGGTGAGGCCCGACAGCGGGAGGATGTCGGCCGCACCGTCGCCGAACTTCGTGTAGAAGCCGGTGACCGCCTCGGCGGCGTGGTCGGTGCCGATCACGAGGAGCCCGTCGTGACCTGCCAGCGCGTACTGCGTGACCATGCGGAGGCGGGCCTTGATGTTGCCGCGGTTGAAGTCGCTGATGTCGCTCGTGACCGCGAACTCGATGTCTTCCTCGACACCGTCGACGCCGTTCTGGATGTTGACCTCCACCGAGGCATCGGGCGCGATGAAGGCGAGTGCGGCCTGGGCGTCATCGGCATCGTGCTGCACGCGGTAGGGCAGACGCACGGCGAGGAACTTCGCCTCGCCGCCCTCGGCGCGCACCCGCTCGACGGCGAGCTGGGCGAGGCGCCCGGCGAGCGTCGAGTCCTGCCCGCCCGAGATGCCGAGCACATAGCCCCTCGCTCCGGTCGTGCGCAGGTAGTCGGCGAGGAAACCGATACGACGCTCGGTCTCGGCTTCAGGGTCGACCTCGGACCTGACACCGAGGTCCTCAGAGATCTGCTGCTGCAACGACATGTGATCCTCCGCTCGTTTCCTCGAATCAGTATCCCGCTTCCGTGTTACGTCGGGGTGACGCCGCGGCGTTCGGATGCTCCTGCCAGTCACGACCTGAGAGAATGGGGCAGTGAAACTCCTCGTCGCCGCGCTCGCATCCGAACTGTCCGCCTTCCCCGAGGAACTCGAGGGTTTCGACCGTCTCGTGACCGGCCCGGGCAAGCTGCAGGCGACGTACGCCCTGACGCGTGCGCTCGACGCCACCGTCTACGACGAGATCGTGGTCGTCGGCACGGCGGGCGCGATCGATCCCGACCTCGAAGCGACCGTCCACGAGGTCGGCACCGCGTTCCAGCACGACGTCACCGACCTCGACGGCGTCGCCGGCCAGCACGTGTCGCTGCCGGCGCGGGTCGCCACCGGACGCGACGGCGTGCTGATCGCGACGGGCGACCACTTCGTCGAGGATGCCGAGGTCACCGCCGTGATCCGTCCTTCCGGAGCGGCACTGGTCGACATGGAGACCTACGCCTACATCTGGGTCGCCGGACAGTTCGGCGTGCCGATCCGCGTGTTCCGTGCCGTGTCCGATCAGGCCGAGGACGGCGCTCTGACCGACTGGCGCGAGGCGGTCGCCCGCTGCAGCGTGCAGCTGCGCGACTTCATCCGCACCGAGTACGGCGTCTGAGGCGGCGGAGGCCGTCGGCGTTCGCGCGGCTCAGCGGGCCTCGATGATGCTCGGACCGTTGGGCAGCGCTCGCACGGTGAGCTGCGCCGGGATCTGTTCCTGCATGGCCTCGACGTGACTAATGACTCCGACGGTCCTGCCGCCCTGGCGCAGCTCGTCGAGCGTGCGCATGGCCACATCGAGCGTGTCGCCGTCGAGCGAGCCGAAGCCCTCGTCGATGAACAGCGTGTCGAGGCGGATGCCGCCGGCCCGGGCCGTGACCACCTCGGCGAGACCGAGTGCGAGCGCGAGTGAGGTGAGGAAGGTCTCGCCGCCCGACAACGACTGCGGCGGCCGCGTCTGCCCGGTGAAGGCATCGGAGACCACGATCCCGAGCCCGGATGCTGCCCCTCGAGCCGCGAGCGCGTCGGAGTGCTGCAGCTGGTAGCGGCCCGTCGACATGTCGTGCAGACGCCGGTTCGCCGCTTCGACGATCTCTTCGAGCTCAGCCGCGAGGACGAACGTCTCCAACGTCATCTTGCGGGTGTTGGCGCCTCGCCCGGCGATCGTGTCCGCGAGATTCTGCAGCACCTCGAACTCGGCGGCATCGGTGGCGGTGCGGGCATGCTCGGCGGTGGCGGAATCGATCAGTCCCCCGAGCCGTTCGGCCGTGCCCGTCGCCCGAGCCGCCTCGTCGACCGCGTCGGTCCAGATCGCTCGGGCAGCCGCCGAGGCCTCTTCGACGGGCGTGAGGTCGATCGGCTCTTCGGGGAGCGTCCGCAACTCCAGGTCGAACAGGATCGCCCGTTCCTTCTCCCGCTGCACGGCATGCTCGGCGATGCGCGCGTCCAGTGCCTCCTGCGTCGCCACGGAGCGGAGGGCGTGTTCAGCGGCGGTCACATCGTCGAACGGCGAGTCGGCGATCGCCCCATCCCGCTCGGCCTCCGCCTCGGCCAGCGCCTGCGTCCTGCGCAGACGTTCTGCCATCGTCTGGGCGACCGCGCGGGCGGCGGAGATCCTGGTGGCCATGTCGTCGAGACGCTCGGCGACCGTGTCGAAGGAGCCGCGCGCCTCGGCGATCAGTGTGTGGGCCTCCGTGCTCCGCTGCTGCAGCAGAGCGTGCTGCTCCCGCGCCCGAGCGAGCGCCGCCATGCCCTCGGTCTTCTCGGCCTCGAGCTGATCGACCCGGTCGACGAGGTCGCTCCGTTGCACGTCGAGCACCGTCAGTTCATCGGCTGCGGCCAGGCTGAGCGCGTGGGCTGCGGCGGCTGCTTCGTACTCCGTCTCGGCCTGGTCGACGCTCCGCCCGTCCGCGCGGGCGGAGACAGCAGCGAGTTCAGCCCGCAGGCTCGAAGACGCCGAGGAGAGTTCACGCTCCCGCTGCGCCGCGACGTCGCGGGCCTTCTCCGCTTCAGCGATGTCGTCGGGCGAGACGGGATCGGCGTGCGTGGCCGGAGCCGGATGCTCGAGTGAGCCGCAGACCGGACACGGATGCTCGGGGCGCAGGCTCGACGCGAGTTCGCCGGACATCCCGTCGATGCGGCGCTGCCGCAGCTGTGCGAGGTTCGTCTGCGCGGCGGCGTGCACAGCAGTGGCGTCGGCGAGTTCGAGCTCGGTCGAGGCCTGCGTCTTCTGCAGCCGCTTCGCCTCGCGAGCCGCCGTGCGTCGAGCGCCTGCCTCTTCCTGGGCCGCTCGGGCATCGCCCACGCGGTCGGCCAGACGACGTTTCTCGTCGCGTTCCGCTGTCAGCGCGGCGATCGCGGCGGGGAGGGCGGCGCGTTCCGCTTCCCCGGCTTCGAGGCGCGCGGTCGCCGCCGCAACGGCCTCCTCGGCGGACTGCAGCTCGGCCTCGAGCGCCGGCGCCTGGCCCTCGAGCTCCCGCGCGCGCTCCCAGGAACCGCTTTCCCTGGTGCGCGCAGCAACCCAGCCGTCGAGGTCGCCATCGATGGTGACCTCGAACGCGTCCCACACCGCCCGTGACCGCTGCTCGTCTTCGGCCGCCACGGTGACCGCCGCCTGCGCTCGGGCTGCGGCAGTGATCGTCGACCGCACCGCCTCGGCGGCACGCGCGGCCGAGAGCTCGGCGCGGGCCTCGTCGATCGACGGCGCATCGGCATCCAGCCGCTCGAGCGCTGTCCGGGCGCGATCACGTTCCCGCTGGGCATGCTTCTCTTCGCGAGCGGTGGCGAGCGCCGCGTCGGCATCGGCCGCACGCTTCTCCGCCTCCACCCGCTCCGAGGCTCGGCGCTCCGCCCGATAGTCGGCACGCGCCCTCGCTCGTCGGAGTGCCTCGAGACGCCCTTCTATCGGCGGGGGGCCGGACACCGCCGCGTCCTCGGTCGGCGCTGTCACGTCGTCGGAGAGCCCGCTCGTGATCACGAGCTGCTCGGCCTCGTCGATACGCGCATTCACCGTCGCGAGCCGAGCGCCGAGTGTCTGTTCCGCCTCCCGGCGCCGCTCGTCGAACCGTGCCTGCACGTCTTCGAACCGCTGTGTGCCGAACAGCCGCCGCAGCAGTGCCTGGCGGTCTCTGCTGCCCGCGAGGAGGAACTCGGAGAATCGGTTCTGCGCGAGCAGGATCACCTGGAGGAACTGCTCGCGGCTGAGCTGGAGGATCTCATCGAGCTCGCCTGCGACATCGACGGCGCGAGCGGCGCGACCCACCCAGCCGGCATCGGTCCACTCGTCGAGGGCGACGGCCGAGGCCTGCTTGGTCATGCCGCCGCCACGTTTGGCAGGACGCAGGTACTCCGGTGAACGGGTCACACGGAAACGGCCCGCCGGAGTGCTGAACTCGACCACCACCTCCGACGGATCGTCGGGCTCGCAGTGATCGCTGCGCAAGCGCTTCTCACCGCCGTCATAACGCGGCACTCCGCCGTAGAGTCCGAAGCACACGGCGTCGAGGATGCTCGATTTACCTGCCCCCGTGCGGCCGGCGATGAGGAAGATGCCGTCGTCGGCGAACGCGTCGAAATCGACGACCTGCCGCGAACGGAAGGGACCGAAGCCCTCGACCTCCAGGCGATGGAGACGCATCTAGACGAGTGCCTCCGCGCGCACGCGCTCATCGAGCACCGCACGGATCAGCTCGTGCTCGACCTCGGTGGGCCCGTGACCTGCCCGCACATGCTCGAGGAACGCCTCGATGCGGTCGGCGTCGGTGACGGCGGAGCGCAGCCGCTGCACGTACGACTTCTCCTCCACCTCTGCGACAGCTGCGGGCTGGTGCTGAACCATCGCGCAGTGGGGATAGCTCTCTCGCAGACGCCGCATCGGCTCGGACTGCGGCACCGCATCCGTGTAGACGGCGCAGACCCAGTCGTCGGCGTGTGCGGCGACGGTGTCGGCTGCGAGGATCTCCTCGAGCGAGCCCGTGAGCGTGACGAGCCGACGCGGAACCGGCAGCTCGAGCCACTCGACCGTGGCGAGGCCATCGGCGTCGAGCTCGACCAGCCAGGATCCGCGCGGCTTGTCCTGTTCGCCGAAGCTGTAGTGCAGCGGAGCACCCGCGTACCGGACGCGCTCGCTGATCTGCTGTCGCCCGTGGATGTGGCCGAGCGCGACGTAGTCGGGACCGTCGAAGACGCTCAGCGGCACGACGTCGAGTCCACCCTGACGCACCTCGCGTTCGAGCCCGACGGTCGCGTCGACGCCGGCCGCGAAGCAGTGCGCGATCGCTACCGAGCGCCCCTCGTGCTCGCGCATGCCCGCGCGGACCAGATCCATCGCATGGGCCATGGTCTGCGCCTGCGTGCGCAACTGCCGCCCCGAGCTGTCACCCTCGGGCCAGTACTGACGGACGATCGCCGGTTCGAGATAGGGGATTCCGAAGAAGTGGACGGGCCCCTCGGGGTCGGCGATGGTGACCGGCGCGCCGACCGCGAGCGGATCTGTCAGCACGTGGATGCCCTCGCGGAGCAGCCGGGCCTGGAAACCGAGTCGCGCGGCCGAGTCGTGGTTGCCGCTCGTGACGATGACGCGGGCGCCCGTCTCGTGCAGTGACACCAGCGCATCGCCGAGCAGCGTGTACGCGGCGCCCGACGGCGTCGCGGAGTCGAAGACGTCGCCCGCGACGACGACGACGTCGACCGCGTTCTCGCGAACCTGCTGCGTGAGCGCGCCGAGCACCTCGGCCAGCGCGTCCATGGTCGAGTTGCCATGGAACGTCCGGCCGATGTGCCAGTCGGAGGTGTGCAGGATTCGCATACTCACACGGTACGAACACCCTCGGACATTACGTCCGAGGCGTGCCGCGGCATCCGTTCCCGGGGCGGGAATCAGGCGATCTACGCCGGGACGGATGCCGCGACCACGGCTCAGTGCGCGGCGAGGGCCCGCTCGCCCTGCGTGGGCATCAGCTCCTCCTTGGTGCCGCGCACCAGCAACATCGCGATCACGGAGGCGGCGACCATGAAGATCGCGGCGGCGATGAACGTCCAGCCGTATGCGTCGGTCAACTGCGACGGCGTGACGTCGGCCTGAGCGTGACCGCCCACGGAAGCCGCGTACACGGCGGTGAACACCGACAGCCCGATCGATCCGCCGATCTGCATCGCCGAGTTCGCCATGGCGGACGCGACGCCGGCATCGTGCGGGGCCACCCCCGACAGCGCCAGGTTCTGCAGCGGGATGAAGATGAAAGCCATGCCGACACCGAGCACCACCAGCGCAGGGGCGACCTGCAGGAGGTACGCACCGTCCGGCGTGATCCCCGAGAGGTAGACCATCCCCGCCGCGGCGAGCAGCGGTCCGACGATGAGCATCGGCCGCGGTCCGATCACCGGCAGCAGCCGGGTCGCGATCGGTGCGATGATCATCGTCGCGATCGGCAGGGGCAGCGTGGCGAGTCCTGCCGGGAACGCCCCCATTCCGAGCACGAATTGCAGGTGGAACGTGAGGTACATCGTGGCGCCGATCATGATGGCGCCGGCGACACCCTGGATGAGGAACGCGCCGCCCCGGACGCGGTCGGCCACGATCCGCAACGGCAGCAGCGGCTGCGCGACCCGGCTCTCGATCCAGAGGAAGACCGCGAGCAGGACGACACCGAGCACCAGGAACGTGATCGTCAGCGGATCGCCCCAGCCGTGCTCGGCGAGGCTGAACCCGTAGACGAGGGCCCCGAGCCCGAGGGTCACCGTGATGGTCCCCCAGACGTCGTACCGGTTCTCACCCTCGGCCTTGCTCTCGGTGAGGAAGAGGGCGCCGCCGATGAGCCCGACCACGACGAAGAAGATATTCACGAAGAGGCACCAGCGCCAGTCGGCGAATTCGGTCAGCAGCCCGCCGAGCAGGAGGCCGACCGCTGCCCCCGTTCCCGCGACGGTGCCGAACACGGCGAAGGCGGTGTTGCGCTCACGGCCGGAGGGGAACATCACCGTCAGCAGGGCCAGTGCCGCCGGAGCGAGCAGCGCAGCGAAGACGCCCTGGAGCCCGCGGGCGAGGATGAGCTCCCACCCCTGCTGCGCGAACCCGCCGTACAGCGATGCCGCGCCGAATCCGATCATGCCGATCATGAAGATGCGTTTGCGGCCGATGTAGTCGGCGAGGCGTCCGCCGAAGAGGAGGAGCGCACCGAACGCGAGGGCGTAAGCCGTGACGACCCACTGCCGCTGTCCGTCGGTGAGACCGAGAGCGGCCTGTGCACGCGGCAGCGCGATGCTCACGATGGTGCCGTCGAGCACCACGACGAGCTGGGTGAGGGAGATGACGATGAGTGCCCACCACCGGGAATGTGGACGGGCGCGCAGGGATGAAGACATGGAAAAACCTCCGGTGTCTGATGAGGATGCCGGAGGTTTCGAGCCTCGGATCAGCGCGCCTCTCGGCGCCTGACCACCTCAGCCAACGGGGCTGAGCAGAACTCCATTCTATCGCATGATGTTCGAGGGGGAAGCGGAAGGTCCCCTGACCCACCCTCGTCGCGACGATCGGCACGCGGTGATGCGAGATGCGCTGTGCACCTTCACCTGTGCGGCGTGCGGGGCTGCGCGATGCGATATCAGGGCTGCCCTCCGCCCGACAGGTGCCGGCTCGCCCCGCCGACTGAGGGTTGTGCCCGCTTCGTCGTGACTACCGACTTCCGCTCTCCTCCTCGAGGTCGTTCGACCAGTTCGCCTGCTGGATCCGGTTATCGAGCTCCCGCAGCTCCTGCGCGACGGCGTCGGCCCTCGATCGCAGCTGCGCGACCGGCAGCGCCGAGACCTGCCGCAGCTCCGACCGCATCTGGCGCAGGTACTGGTCGTTGGATCCGGATGCCGCGGCTGCCGCATCCGTCAGCACGGAATGGCGCAGACGCAGCACGTCGCGGGCGGCGAGCGCATCCGTCATAGTGCCGTCCGCGCCCAACTCGAGTCGCGCGTTGGTCGCATTGATTCGACGGATCAGGTCACGCAGCTGGGTCAGGGCGGCGTCGGCTTCGACGATGAGCGCCGCGGCGTCCTCAGCCGGCTCCTCGCCCTCCTGGAAGCGGGCGTTCGCGACGATGCGGGCACGCAGCTGCTCGATGCGGCGCTGCAGATCGGCTCGTGCGGTGAGGGCCTCAGCGAGTTTCATGGGCTCATCCTCGCAGCAGGCGGCCGTAACACGGCGTCATACAGCAGGCGAGTCAGCGCGAACGCAGCAGCGGGGCGTGCTCGGGGTTCGCTGCGAACCAGTCCGCGACGTACCAGCAGACGGCGTCGACCTTGCGGTCTCCGCGCTCCTCGATGTCGGCGACGGCCCCCTCGACCACCTTTCCGGCATAGCCGTTGCCGCGGAAAGTCGGGACCGTGAAGGCTCGCGTCAGAGCGATCGTGTGTCCGTCGTCGCGGTAGTCGAGAACGCTCACGAGCTTTCCGTCGCGCATGAGCGTATAGCGCGACGCGTCCTTCTCGTCGGTCAGGATGAAGCCGCCGACAGTGTGCGAGATCGTCATCCGAGCAACGTTACGCCCGCTCACGGTCGCCCGGACGTTTTGACATGAGCGGTCATGATCGGACATAATCCCCCCATGACCACCAACGCAAGCCCTTTGTCCGCCCAGGAGGCGAACAGGACTGCCGGGATGATGATGCCCGGTCGCGTTGGCATGTGTTGCCGAATGTGTCGCTGAACGAACAGCCACCCCGCCTGACCTGACGCCTCGCCATCTGCGAGGTCAGAGTCACCGAGCATCCACCCTTTGCTCGCTTCCCGGCTCCGCCGGTCATTCATGCAACGCATCAGAGCCCCGCTCGATCCGGGCTCACGTCCTGAGGACTCATCATCATGTCGAACACCGCACTTCTCGAGCGTCCCGCCACCACCGCCGCGATCCGCACGCAGCCGGACGCCGCTGCTCCCCTGGCCGCCGCCGGAGCCGATCTGCCCGCCGTCCGCTCGCCCCGCGGCTTCGCCCTCTACGTCGGACTCGACGAGATCAAGGCAGCCGAAGCCGGGGTCAGCCTCCCCCTCCTCGTCGACGCACTGCGCCGCACGCTCGCCGAGCTCGCACCGGGAGCCGAGACCCACGCCACGGTCGCCCTCGCACCGCACGGCTCCGGGGGCCGCGACCTCGACGTCGTCCGCCTCGCCCTGCAGGAGCCGGGTGCCATCGCCCGCACCAAGGCCGCCGCCGAAGAGGACACCGTGGAAGAGGAGACCGGCGTGACCGTCGACATCTCCCGCAAGCGCGTGCTCATCGACGGAGAGTCCGCGGCCTTCACCTACAAGGAGTTCGAGCTGCTGCAGTACCTGGTGCTCCGTGAGGGACGCACGATCGAGCGCAGCGAGCTGGTCTCCGCGCTCTGGCAGGCACAGGACGACGAGACGCCCGGTGAGCGCACGATCGACGTGCACGTCCGCCGCCTTCGCGCCAAGCTCGGCCGCTACGAGGACATCGTCCGGACCGTGCGCGGCATCGGCTACCGGTTCGACCGCCACGCCGACGTCGTCATCCGCTACGGCCACGGCACCCCCTCGCCCGACCGCTTCTGAGTCACCCCGGGTCGGTGTCAGGACCGGCGCGTAGGGTGGGCGCATGACCCTGATCGAGCACCCTGCAGCGGCCGACGCCGCGTCCGCGGATGCTCGATGGGAGACCGTCTACCGGCCGCCGCATCCGCTCGATCTTCGCCGCACCGTCGGCATGCTCCGCCGCGGCGGCAATGATCCGACGATGATCGTCGACGGCGGCCTCATCTGGCGTGCCGTGCGCACTCCGCTCGGCCCCGCGACACTCGCCCTGCGCATGTCGGGCGACGAGGTCAAGGTCTCGGCCTGGGGACCCGGCGCCGAGCATGCACTCTCACTCGTCCCTGCACTGTGCGGCGCACACGACGAGCCCGGTGACTTCGATGCCGCACGGCATCCGCTCATCGCCGAGTCGGCTCGCCGCCATCCTGGCCTCCGGCTCACGCGCACCGACGCGGTGTTCGAGGCTCTCGCGTGCGCGATCATCGAGCAGAAGGTCACCGGCATGCAGGCCTTCGGCGCCTGGCGCTGGCTCGTCTCCCGCTTCGGCGAGCGTGCGCCCGGCCCCACGCCGCGACCCATGTTCACCGCGCCGACAGCTGCGCAGTGGTTCCGCATCCCCTCGTGGGCCTGGCACCGCGCGGGAGTGGAGCCACCGCAGTCCCGCACGATCGTGCGCGCGG
>NZ_JARE01000053.1:0-41109 GCF_000708325.1 Microbacterium sp. Cr-K20
GGCGGCACGGGCTGCGGGGGCACGGGCTGCGGCGCGACCGGGAAACTCGACGCGGGCGCGGCAAGCTGCTGCTGCTGCTGCGACGGCGCCGGGGTCGGATATCCGGTGTAGTAGGCGTTCCAGTCGGGCGACGAGTCGGGCAGCGCCGGCAGCGGGGTGACGCCGTCGGCGTAGGTCGGCCACGACGGCGCCGGCGCGACGCCACGAGCGGGCGACGACTTCTTCTTCGGCGCGAACAGCGCGTTGAGCAGCGGGATGAGCGTGGTGCCGACGGCGACGAGGATCGTGAGCGCGACGACGATCCGCCAGTAGAGCTCGCCGTAGTGGAACGTGTTCGGGAAGGCGAGGAAGAACACGAGCATGCCGACGAGTCCGACCAGGAAGGTGATCGTGACGATGTAGATCACACGGGTGAAGGTCGTGACGTGCCGTTCAGCGGCGGGAGTGAACAGCCGCACATGCAGGAGGGCGAGCTGCAGGATGCCGATGACGAGCAGCAGCTGGAAGAAGCGCTCGGCCCCGAAGAACATGCCGTCTTCGGGGAGCCAGATCTTGACGGCTCCGACGAGGAGCGCGACGATCCAGCTCACCATGCTGGCCAGTTGCAGCCAGTCGGGGCGATTCGGCGCGAGGCCGGCCTCGAGGATCGCGATCCCCGCGAAGGCCGCCAGGAGCAGGATCGTGAGGAAGGCTCTTCCGATCAGCCCGTCCTGATCCCCCACGAGCACCCAGATGACGCACACGAGCGCCGCGGCGATCAGTGCACCGATGGCGATCCAGAGGGATCCTCTGATCAGCAGCGACATATTCTTCTTCTCACCCTGCGGCTGCGTGGTGATGTCCGGCTGGGACATGGCGATCCTCTCGTCGAGCGGCGATGCCTTCATCCTGCCACGCGCATCGCCGCAGGCGAGGGCCGAGCGCCGTGCTGAGGAGAAGTCGTCACCCGACGCCGATGCGGGCAGGAGAAGTCAGCCCGACTTCCTCGCGGAGGCGGCAGCGAAGGCCGCGACCCTGGCCTGCGCATCCGGAGTCTCCAGCGCTGCGCCGATCGAGCGCGCCTCCTCCGTCAGCTGCTCGACGAACGAGCGTTCGGGCTGCGAGCGTACGAGCCGCTTCGCCTGCCCGTACGCGTCGGCTGCTCCGGCGAGCCAGAAGCGCGCGATCTCCTCGCCGCGGGCACGCACGGCATCCGCCTCGGCGGCACCGTCGGCGCCTTCCACCGACTCGGCGACGAGCCCCCACTCCACGGCCTCCGCTGCCGACAGCAGCCGGTCCTGAAGCACGAGCTGCAAGGCGCGACGCTGGCCGACCGCCCTGGCGAGCTGCGCCGACACCGAGAGGTCAGGAGTCAGGCCGATGTTCGCGTACAGGCTGCCGAGCTTGGAACGCGACCCGACGACCGCGTAATCGCTGGAGAGCAGGATGCCGAGGCCTCCGCCGGCCGTGGTGCCGTGCGCGGCGGCGACGACGGGCACCGCAGACTCGGTGAGCGACCGGATACCGGCGTTGATCACCTCGGCGAGCGCGGTGATCTCCGCACCGGATGCACCCATCGTCGTAGCCATGTCGATGACGTCGCCGCCGGCACAGAAGGCCGGACCTGCCGCATCGATCAGGATCGCCTTCACATCGGACCGCGACGTCGCCTCGGCCGTCGCATCCCTCCACGCGTGGGCGAGGTCGGCGTTGAACGCATTGAGGCGAGCAGGACGGTTCAGCGTGAGCCGAGCCATTCCCTCTTCGACGGCGAACAGGATGGCATCACTCATGGCTTCTCCTTCGAGCACAGGACGTGTGGTCCAGCGTAACCGTGATCAGTTCTGCTCCCAGACCTGCGAGACGAAGCTCTCCATCCGACGCCGCGTGCCGTCGAGGCGGAAGTCGACCTGGCCGGGAGTCCGGATCTCGTTGGGCGCGAGCGGGTGCGCCAGACGCACGTTCTCGTGGCACGACAGATCGGCACACATGTAGGTGCCGAACGAGTCCCCTCGTCGCCCCGCCGCTCCCGCGCGCCGTGCGGAGAGGAGTGCGATCTGATTGCCCGGCTGCATGGTGTGGCAGATGTTGCACAGACCCGAGCGTCCGCGCCCCGGCTCGGTGGCACGGAGGACGACGCCGAGAACCCCATCGCCGTGCGGGACCAGCACATAGCCGCGTCGATTGGCGCTCGGATCCTGCCAGGCGAAGAAGTCGAGGTAGTCCCAGTCGACGAGCAGGAAGTCGTGCGGCATCTCCATGGTCCGCAGCTCATCGGCATCCGCATTGACGAACGATGCCCTGACGTCGGCCTCTGTGAGCGGTCGCATCGCTCCAGTCTATGAACGGGAGGCACCCGAGGGCGCCGCGACGCCCTCGGTGCCCTCGGCCGTCCGATCCCGGATGAGGAAGCCGAAGCCGAACGCGATGAAGAACATCAGCACTCCGTAGACGGCGGCGGGCAGACTCAGCTCCACGGAGCCGAGCACGGACTGCGCGATGACGATCGCGAGCGTCGCATTGTGGATGCCGATCTCGAACGACGTGGCGATCGCCTGCCGCTTGCCCACCCGCAGCATCCGCGGGATCAGGAAGCCGATGGTGAGGCTGATCAGGCAGAACAGCACGGTGATGAGGGCGAGCTGCGTGAAGTTGGCCACCAGCAGCGTCCAGTTCGATACCACCGCGCCGGCGATCACGACGATCAGGATGATCACCGAGGCGATGCGTACGGGCTTGTCCATGCCCGTGGCGAACTTCGGCCAGAAGCGCCGCACGATCATACCCAGCGCCACCGGCAGCAGCACGATCGCGAACACCTCGAGCGCCTTCGACCATTGCAGGCCGAGCCGGTCGTCGAACGGCTCGAAGTACGCGATGGCGAAGTTGGTGATGATCGGCAGTGTGATCACCGCGATGACCGAGTTCACCGCGGTGAGCGAGATGTTCAGCGCGATGTCCCCGCGGAACAGATGGCTGTAGAGGTTCGCGGTGGTACCGCCGGGCGATGCGGCCAGCATCATCATGCCGACGGCCAGGATCGGCGGGAGCTGGAACGCCAGCACGAGTCCGAAGCAGATCGCCGGCAGCACGACGAGCTGACAGAGCAGCGCGATGATCACCGCCTTCGGCTGCTTCAGCACTCTCGCGAAGTCGGCGAGAGTGAGGCTGAGGCCGAGACCCAGCATGATGATGCCGAGGGCGACGGGTAATCCGATGGTGGTCAACGCTGATCCCATGGGACTCAGTGTGGCGGATGGAGGGTCTCGGTGTCACCCGTATATCGCGCCGAGATGACCACACGAGTAGCCTGCAGGAGGTTCCCACGGCTCGCAGCGGGAGCACGAGGCGGCGCTGCGGATGAAAGATGGTGCGATGGAAGACTCGAACGGCTGGCGACCGCTGATCGCGATTCTCGCGAACCCGGAGACGCGCCGGGTCGCCGCCGAGGTGATGCTGGGCAGCAGTCTCGCGTCGGCCACGGAAGGTCTCTCGCCCTCCCGACGCCGACGGGTGACGGAGGCGGTCACGCAGAGCGGGCTCGTCGACGCGGAGACCCAGGCGCTCGCGCCCGACGTGTTCCGAGAGATTCTGGCGTCGGCCACCGTTCCCCGGCGCGAGGGGATCGAACGGTTCACCGACGGAAAGCGCATCCGCCAGTACCCGGCGAACCTCCACGCGCGCGGGGAGCTCCTCGCCTGGGTCGCCCGCGCTGTGTTCTCCGAAGGAGAGGTCGTCACCGAACGCGAGGCGAACAGCAGGCTTCTGCCGTATTCGGAAGATGTCGCCGTGCTCCGCCGCTATCTCGTGGACTACCAGCTCGTGGAACGCCGCGCGGACGGCAGCCGGTACGCGCTCACCGGCATCGGACCGGTCGTCCCGACGGACGGGTGAGAGCAGCAGCCCGGAAGCACCGTCAGGGGTCGACGAGCTCGAACGTCATCTCCTCCGGCCCCGGCCCCCAGGGGTCGAAGATGATGTCGGGGTCGTAGACGTCGAGCGGATGTTCGTCCATCGGCCCGATGAATCCCTCCGCGTCCATCGCCCGGAAGGTGAACCAGTACCAGCCGCGGGAGTTCAGCCGCAGCCGCTTCACCGCATGCCCGGTGTCGTCGAGAGGAATGGTCGCCGAGTGCCCCTGCATGGTGCTGACGTAGATGGTTCCGTTCGCGGGGCCGGTGGCGGCGATGACCAGACCCGTGGTCCTCGCCTCCTCCACCTGCATGTCCTCGGTGCCGACGATGTTCTCGAAGCCCTCGATGACGATGGGGAGGATGGTGAAGGTTCCCGTCGTGGCCGGAGACTGCCCGGCGGCATCGAACGCCCAGGCCCGGTAGTCGTACGTGCCGGCGGCGAGCTCCAGGGCGCGAGGGTCGAAGGACCACGCACCGTCTGCGGCGACGACCGGCGTGTACCGCGCACCGTCGACTTCGATCGCGACAGCCGACCCTGGCGTGGCGGTGCCCGCCACGACCGGAGCGAGGTAGCCGGAGGATGCCGCAGGGCTGGTGACCCCCGGGCCGAGGGGCGAGCCCGGATTCTCCCCCGGATCCGGCGTCGTCCCCGGCGCCGTTCCCGGCCTCGTGGGGTTGCGCGGTCCGGGGGCATTCGGGTCGTCGACGAGGTCGATGGAGTCGATCGACGGGTCGGAGTTCCAGCGTCCGGTTCGCGGAGGGGACGGGGGTGCGGACGGCGCGGGGGTGGCCACCGTCCCGTCGGGCGCTCCGACGACGGGGGCCGGCGCTCCGACGTGAGGAACGGACCGCGCCGCACTCCACGGCTTGTCGCCCTCCGCGGAGGGCGCGGATACGGCCGGCGTGGCTCCGGGGAGCAGCAGCGAACCGAGTATCAGGGTTCCGGCGGTGAGTACGCCCAGGCCGCCCGCCAGAAGACTCGCAAGACCCGCTCCTGCTCCGGTGGCGATGACCGCGGCCGCCACCGCGGTCCCGGGAGCGAAAGCTCCGGTGGACGGCAGGATGACTCCCAGTGCGCCGAATCCGACGGCGGAGAGGGTGACGCCGTGCAGGCGCTGGGCATCACTGCGAAGGGTGACGAACAGGTCGCCGCACACGTCACATGAGGGCACGTGCCCGGCCACTTCCTGCGCCACGAGCTCGTCGAGCGGCTCGGTGAGGTGTCGCGGGAGCAGGCGAGCGACATGAGCCTCGTCGTCGCGCAGCGCGAGAGGCACCTGCGACGTGAGCCAGTGCATCTTGAGCCCGGAACGGGCTCGTCGTTGCAGGGCGGATACGGCGTTGGGCTTGATGCCGAGCTCGCGCGCGACCTCCGGGCGGGGGACGTCAGCGACCTCGGTCAGCCACAGCACGCGTTGCCAGCGTTCCGGGAGCTCTTGAAACGCCCCGAGGAACTGCTGGGCGTTCGTCTCCCGCTCGACCAGGCTGAGCGCATCGCGGAAGTCGGCCCGATCGGGCTCGACGGTGTCGTCGATGTGGTCGGCATCCTTGCGCCACCGGATCGCCGTGTTGCGGATCACCGCCTTGAGATACGACCGGAACGCGAACTCGGGCCCCGCGTCCGAGGTCGTCACCTGCTGGTAGATGGCGAGCAGCGCCTCGGAGGCGAGATCCTCCGACCGCGAAGGGAACAGCCGGTGCGCGTAGCGGAGTGCAGCGCCGATGTGTCGCTCCCACAGCACGGCATACGCTGCCTGATCACCGTCCCGAAGCGCACGGAGGAGTTCGGCATCACCGCGAGAATCTTCCACGTCTTCCCTCTCCAGAAGAACGCCCGCTCATCTCCGACGAGCAGCTGACCGTAGACAGATCCAGGCGGTCGGTCCACCACTGAATCTGTGTTCAACGACGGGGCTGGGCTCATATTAGCGGCAGCGGACAGGGCCGTGGAGTGGGGAACTCCGCGACCCTGTCCTGTCCGGGCGCCCGGTCAGGCGTCGAGGCGGCGCCGCCTCGTCAGCATCAGAACAGCGCCGGCCAGAAAAGCGAGCAGTGCCGCAGCGATGCCCGCGATCGGTGCCGGGGCGCCGGTCGCCGCGAGGTCTCCCTTTCCACCCGGAGCCGGTGTGGTGGGCACACCGGGATCCGCCGCTTCGACCGCGACCGTCTGCGCCGCGTCATCGAGGTCGGTGTGCACCGCGACAGGGTCCCCGGTGACATCCGTGCCGACGAAGAGCCCCTCGAACGCCACCAGCACCGTGCCGGCGGACTCTGCCGTGACACGGAACGACACGTCGACCGAGCCGTCCGGAGCGGTCGGCGTGAACGTGGTCGACCCCGTGATGGCCGTCGGCTCCCCTTTCGCCTTGTCCATCAGCACACCCGTGACCGTGTACTCGGTTCCCGGCGTCAGGTTGCGGTACGCGATCGTGTCGATGAGGGTTCCGCCGCCCGGCGCCAGAACATGGTCCTGGTCAGCGGCATCGACCAGCGATGTTCCGATGAACGGCTCAGGTGCTTCCGGCGCCTGCTCCACCGTGACGGTCTGCGCGAGGTCGTCGATGTCCTTGTGCTCGGCCACCGGGTCTCCGGATGCGTCCGGGCCCTCGAAGAGCTCCTCGAAGGCCACGAGCACGTCTCCGGCGAAGCCCACCGGCACGACGAGGTTCACACCGACGGAGCCGTTCGCCGTCGTCGGGGTGAACGTCGTCGAACCCGTGATGCCGGTCGGCTGGCCGTCGGACTTGCGCACCAGCTCACCCGAGACCGTGTACTCCGTGCCCGGAACCAGGTTCTGGTAGGCGACGGTGTCGATCACTGCTCCCCCGTTCCATCCCAGCACCCGGTCGCCGTCGGCGACGTCGACCAGCGACGTCCCGATCACCGGCTCCGCTGCACCGGGCTGAGCGGCCCATTCCACGGTCGCCTCCCCGGTCGTCTGCGTCGCCGCGGGGGCCACCAGGATGATCGACTGCGCGTGGTCGTCGGCCGTCGGCGTGCCACCCGGCACGTTCGGCACCGAGACCACCATGCCGGTGCTGCTCGATCCCTCGGCCGCGACCCGAACGGTCGCGCTTCCCGCTGCCGTCGATGCACGCAGGTCCAGATACAGCTCCTGCCCGTCTACGACCGCATCGAGTGCCACGGCCGTTCCACTCGCGTCGGTGACCGAGACGGCGGGGTCCACGGAGACGGCGACGGCGGCCCGGTTCGTGTTCACGACGAACGGCCCGACGAGGGTGCCGGCCGTCTGTGCCACACCCGGCGCCGTCACCGTGGCCGTGACCTCGAAGTCCCCCGGGGTCAGACCCGGGTTCGCGTTCGCGCCGTTCACGAGGTACCAGTAGGCCGCCTCAGAGTCCGGCGTCTCCCACGCCCACGCGGCATCGAACGTGAGGTCGGTGTATCGCCAGATCGCGTACTGCGTGGCCTCGATCGCATCGTTCCGCGAGATCTGCGCGACCCCGGCCGCGGCTGCGAGATCTTCCAGACTCACCGCGGGGTAGCTGTGGGCGAGCACCCACAGCACCTTCCCCTGGATGGCCGGGTCCACGAAGTAGTTGCTGCCGAGGAAGCTGTCGCCGTCGCCGACGGTGCCTACCCGACCCGTCTGCGCCGTCACCTGGTTCTCGAGGCAGTACGCCCAGAGGTCCGGGTCCCCGGCCTGGACCCCTTCGGACCAGATCGGGAAGATCCCCGTACCGCTGTAGCCTTCCTTGCTGCCGATGTAGACGGAGTCCCCCGGGGCGACCTCTGCGGCTGCTGCGGCGCTGACGCCCGCGGGTGCGATGAGCGCACCGAGGACGAGCATCGCCCCTGCGACCCATCCCGTCGACCGAGTCGACCTCCTCGACGGCATCGCGGCCGTCATGCGAGGCACGCCGGGTTCACCGCGGTGAAGCTGAACGGGCCCACCCAGATGTTCTGGATCGGTCGATCCGTGGCTTCCCTGCCCGAGTTGTTGGCGACGAAGGTGAGGTCGAACGCACCGACCGACGGCGCGGTGACCGCGATGTTGCCACCCGGGTTGGTCGGGATGACCTCGACATTGGGGGCACCGGTGAACGGTCGCCACGGGTTGGCGGACGTGCCCTGACCGCGAATCCAATCCGTGTTGTAGGCCCCGGTCCCGGCAGAAGCGGACAGGTAGACGCGCTCCGCACCGCCGAGACCGTCGAGCGCCTGGAAGCCGTCGATGTCCTTGATCTTGTACGTGAGGTTCTCGACGATGCTGGGCACGCCATCCAGCGCGAAGCTGAAGGTCACGCGCTCGCCTCCGCCGATGTTGTTGAGGTTCACGGTGTCGAGCGACAACCGCACGCTGGGCAGCGCTTCGTTGCCCTGCGTGCTGGAATCCAGAACGAGGTTGTTCGTCGTGTTGATGGTCATGTTGGCCGCCCCGTTGGGGACCGCGCTGAGCGTGAGCGTGAAGTCCTTGCCGTCACCGAAGAGGTCGGTCCACGTGAACACGGACGAGGTGGCGCTCAGCCGTGTGTACGTGGCGGTGCTCGTGCTGACCGTCGCCGTGCAGTTCGTCGTCGATGCAGCCGCCAGTGGTGTGGCCACGGCGGCGGCGATCACGGGCAGCGACCATGCTGCTCCCTTCACGATCGTCCTGCGCGACATGCCGCGCCCCGGGACTGCTACCTCGTTCTCATTCATCTGTTCCGAATCCCCTCGATTGGACGCCGATGCCTCCGGTGTGGACGCCTGTGCGTCGATACACCTACAAGGAGTCAGGCGGTCTCGAAAAGTGACGCGAGGTGGAGAAGAAAGAGCCGAAAAGGCGGAGAACGTGACGCGAATCCACTTTCCTGACCCCCTCGCGTCACCTCCGAGTGCGTTCCGACTCCTTACCGAGGGACGACAGAGAGCCCACGGAACAGAGGGCTCGACAGAGCCGGACAAGGAAACAACATGCAGGAAGAACTCGACACCCACGGCCTCTCCCGCCGGACGCTCGTCAAGGGGGCGGCGTGGTCGGTGCCGGTCGTCGCTGTCGCGGTCGCCACTCCGCTGGCCGCGGCCTCCACCACGGCACCGCCCGCCACCTTCTGGGCGACGGGAGCAACCGTGAGCGTCGTGAGCGGCAACGTCACCAACTTCACGGTGGAGGGCAGCGACGCGGACGGGAACCTCGCGCTGCTTCCCGCCGGTACGAGCGTGACGATCGTGCCCGACCCTGGCGTCACCCTGGCAGTCACCAACGCCATCGGCATCGTGGTGACGACGAACCCTGACGGCTCGATCACGGGCATCATCACCGCGAACGACATCACCAACATCCGCATCCAGTTCCGCCCCACGGGTGCGTCCGGATCCGGCTACGCGATCACGACCAACATCGACATCGATCCGTTCACCGAGACGATCGACGTCACGCTGCGCTGATTCGATCAGGACGGAGATGGCCGGCCCGCCGATGCGGGCCGGCCATCTGCGTTACATCGCTCCAGCCTTGACCGGCAGCCGGGCCGGAGGCGCTATCCCGCGAGGAGTCCGAGCCCGCGGATGCCGTCGACGACATTGTCGTGGTCCTGCGCAGACGGCAACCCCGACATCGTCGCGACCGCGACGACACCCACACCCTCCACGCGGATGG
Organism: Microbacterium sp. Cr-K20; assembly: GCF_000708325.1. Classification (NCBI taxonomy): domain Bacteria; kingdom Bacillati; phylum Actinomycetota; class Actinomycetes; order Micrococcales; family Microbacteriaceae; genus Microbacterium; species Microbacterium sp. Cr-K20. Next base: position 9,496 of record NZ_JARE01000053.1, read on the forward strand.
GGACAGCACCGCCGGCGACGGCGTAGACGGCGGGATCGAGCCACCCCGGTTCGTGCATGTCGCGCCCGCCGTTCTCGATGCGCGCTTCCAGCAGCGCGGTGCTGGTGTCGAAGCGGAGGGCCGTCGCGGCCTTCTTCTCCACCCAGGAGTCGTTATCGGCGGTCGCGCCCGGCAGCGACGCGTGGAACAGGATCCCTGACGAGGTGCGCACGTCGACGGCGACCGGATGACCAGCTGCGAGTGCCCGTTCTGCGAGGGAACGCCCGAGTTCCCACCCGTCTTTGCGGTCGAACCGGCGCAGGACGAGTTCGACGTGCTCGTTCTCCAGCTGGGCGAGCCTTGCGTCATCGGCCATCGGTGCTGCCTCTCGTAGGTGGTTCGAGTGAGACTGTAGCGGGCGAGGGCAGAATTCGAGGACTCCGTCGGCGGCCGGGCACGGGACCGTGGGCACGGTCCCCCGTCGCGTCCTCTCGCCGAGACGAGCGGATCAAGCCGAAAGGCCGCTGACTCGAGTCAGCGGCCTTTCGAAACGTCCTGGTCGGGTCCGAGGACCTCCGTGGTGGCGAGTGAGGGATTCGAACCCCCGAATGCTGAGCAGTCTGATTTACAGTCAGATCCCTTTGGCCGCTTGGGTAACTCGCCAGAGCGCACCCGTCCGACTTGAACAGCCAACCGGGGGCACGAAAGATAAGCATACCTGCCCGAGGCGGGTCGAAGAAATCGAACCGTCAGCTGCCTTGGACCCCGCGCTGAGCGTCCGCCAACGACTCCGGAGTCCGCAGCAGACCGCCCTCCGCACGACACGTCGCGGCGGCGATGTCCATGGCGCGGAGGAGGAGCACATGCCACTCCTCCAGCTCGGTCGGGGACGTGGACACCAGCCCAGCGGCAACGGCCGCGAGCGTCGCATCTCCCGCGCCTACCGTGTCGATCACGTCACCGGCGAGCGGGGTGACCGGCGCGGAGGCGATGCCCGCTTCCGCGTCGAGCGACGCACCGGCCGCACCCGCGGTCGCCAGCACCGCAGCGGCACCGATCTCGCGAAGCCGCATTCGCAGCGCGTCGAGATCGCCATCGTAGAGGAGCGCGGCATCGTCGGCGCCGACCTTGACGATGGCTGCCGATGCGGCGATCCGTTCGAACCCTCGGACGAACTCGACATGATCATGCAGCATCCCGAGGCGCGGATTGGGGTCCACGGCGACACGGGCATCAGCGAGGGCACCGACGAGAGCGTCCACCTCGCTCGGCACGTCGAAGGGGAAGCAGCTGATCGCGACGAGCCCAGCATCCGCGATCGCCTCGCGCGCCTCGTCCGAGTAACGGATGCTGCGCTGCCGGGCCGCCTCGTTGAACACGTACTCCGGTTCACCGTTCGCCGCCCGCCGCACGATCGCGCGTGAAGACCCGAGGGGTGCCGCGCTCGAGATCAGACGCACGCCGTGATCGGAGAGGTACTCGCGGATGTGCGCGCCGGCCTCATCGTCACCCACCATGGCGATCAGAGTCGTCTCGACGCCGAGCCGACGCAGGCCCACGGCGACGTTCAGCGCGGCGCCGCCGACCAGTTCACGCACGCCCGCGGCATCGTGGATCTCGTCGATCAAGGCATCGCCGATCACGACCACGGACCGAGCGGAAGATGTGTCGTTGCTCACCCGCCGACACTACCGCGCCCGCTTCCCCGCCACCCCGCCGTCGAGTGCACGGCCTCGTGTCGAGCGCACGGGTCGTCCACGCGAACTCGCCGTGCGCTCGGCAGCAAACCGTGCACTCGGCGGATGGCAGCGCGCACGAAGAAGGCCCCGGGGGCGAACCCCGGGGCCTTCCTCAATCACTCAGTACTCAGTTGTAAGTACCGGGGGTGATGTCGTCCGTCGAGAACGCGTCGAAGTCGACGTAGCCGAAGTCGCCGTCGGCGTACGCACCGTCGGATGCGAAGATCCGGTTCGGGTAACGCTCGCTCTTGGCTTCCTCGGTGGCCTCGACCGTGACGTCGCGGTACTTCGAGAGACCGGTTCCGGCGGGGATGAGCTTACCGATGATGACGTTCTCCTTGAGACCGACCAGCGGGTCGCGCTTGCCCTGCATCGCAGCCTCGGTGAGCACGCGGGTCGTCTCCTGGAAGGAGGCGGCCGACAGCCACGACTCGGTCGCGAGCGACGCCTTCGTGATACCCATCAGCTCCGGTCGGCCCGACGCGGGGCGCTTGCCCTCTGCCACGGTCTCGCGGTTGATCGACTGGTAGCGCTTGAGGTCGACCATCTCACCCGGCAGCAGGTTCGTGTCGGCGTGATCGACGACCGTGACCTTGCGGAGCATCTGACGGACGATGACCTCGATGTGCTTGTCGTGGATCGGCACACCCTGCGAGCGGTACACGCCCTGGACGCCGCCGACGAGGTAACGCTGCACCTCGCGAGCACCCATGACGCGCATGATCTCCTTGGGGTCGAGCGTGCCCACCAGGATCGGCTGACCGACCGTGACGTGCTGCCCGTCCTCGACGAGAAGCGTCGCACGCTTCAGCACCGGGTAGATGACCGGCTCTTCACCGCTGTCGGGCGTGAGGATGACCTTCTTGCCCTTGTCGGTCTCGTCGATCGCGATGCGGCCATCGGCCTCGGCGATCGGCGACGCGCCCTTGGGGGTACGCGCCTCGAAGAGCTCCTGCACGCGGGGAAGACCCTGCGTGATGTCATCCGCCGATGCCGAACCACCCGTGTGGAAGGTACGCATCGTCAGCTGGGTACCGGGCTCACCGATCGACTGGGCCGCGATGATGCCGACGGCCTCGCCGATGTCGACGGTCTTACCCGTCGCGAGCGAACGGCCGTAGCACTGCGCGCAGACACCGACGGCGGAGTCGCAGGTCAGGACCGAGCGCACCTTGATGGTCTCGACACCCAGAGCGACCAGCTTGTCGATCAGCACGTCACCCACGTCGTCGCCGGCAGAGGCGAGGACCTCGCCCTTGCTGTCGACCACGTCGGAGGCCAGCGTACGAGCGAACACCGAGTTCTCGACGTTCGCGTCGCGCACCAGCTCGCCCTGCGAGTTCGGAGCGGCGATCGGGAGCTCGAGGCCCTTCGACGTGCCGCAGTCCTCTTCGCGGATGATGACGTCCTGCGAGACATCCACCAGACGACGGGTCAGGTAACCCGAGTCGGCGGTACGCAGAGCGGTGTCGGCCAGACCCTTACGGGTACCGTGCGTCGCGATGAAGTACTCCGCAACCGACAGACCCTCGCGGTACGAGGAGATGATCGGACGCGGGATGATCTCACCCTTGGGGTTGTTCACCAGGCCACGCATACCGGCGATGTTCCGGATCTGCAGCCAGTTACCACGGGCGCCCGAGGACACCATGCGGTTGATGGTGTTGTCCTCCGGGAAGTTCGCCTTCATCGCGGCCTGGACCTCGTCGGTTGCCTCGGTCCAGATCTTGATGAGTTCCTGGCGACGCTCGGAGTCGGTCGTCAGACCCTTCTCGTACTGCGACTGGACCTTCGCGGCCTGCTTCTCGTAGCCGGCGACGATCTCCGCCTTGTTCGGCGGGGTGAGGATGTCGCTCAGGGCGACGGTCACACCGGAGCGCGTGGCCCAGTAGAAGCCGGCGTCCTTGATGCGGTCCAGCGATGCAGCGGTCTCGACCTTGGGGTACTCCTCGGCCAGCTTGTTGACGATCTGCGACAGCTTGTTCTTGTCAGCCTGCTCGCGGACGAACGGGTAGCCCTTCGGCAGCGTGTCGTTGAAGATCGCCTGACCCAGCGAGGCGTCCACGAGACCGTGGCGCTCGTAGCCCTCGGGAGCTTCGCCCTCGAGGAAGGTCAGACCCGGGATGCGGATGCGGATCTTCGCCTGCAGGTCGAGGGTGCCCTCGTCCTTGGCCAGGATCGCCTCGCCCACCGAACCGAATGCACGGCCCTCACCGGCTGCGCCCTCCTTGACCGTGGTCAGGTGGTGCAGACCGATGATCATGTCCTGCGAAGGCAGGGTGACCGGACGGCCGTCCGACGGCTTCAGGATGTTGTTCGACGCGAGCATCAGCACGCGGGCCTCGGCCTGAGCCTCGACCGACAGCGGCAGGTGCACAGCCATCTGGTCACCGTCGAAGTCGGCGTTGAACGCCGCGCAGACGAGCGGGTGCAGCTGGATGGCCTTGCCCTCGACGAGCTGCGGCTCGAACGCCTGGATGCCGAGGCGGTGCAGCGTGGGTGCACGGTTCAGCAGAACCGGACGCTCACGGATGATCTCCTCGAGCACGTCCCAGACCTCGGGACGGGTGCGCTCGACCGCGCGCTTGGCGGCCTTGATGTTCTGCGAGTGACCGAGGTCGATCAGACGCTTGATGACGAACGGCTTGAAGAGCTCCAGAGCCATCTGCTTGGGCAGACCGCACTGGTGCAGCTTCAGCTGCGGGCCGACGATGATGACCGAACGGCCGGAGTAGTCGACGCGCTTGCCGAGCAGGTTCTGACGGAAGCGACCCTGCTTACCCTTCAGCATGTCGCTGAGGGACTTCAGGGCACGGTTTCCGGTACCGGTGACGGGACGACCACGGCGACCGTTGTCGAACAGTGCGTCGACGGCCTCCTGCAGCATGCGCTTCTCGTTGTTGACGATGATCTCGGGGGCACCGAGGTCGATCAGACGACGAAGACGGTTGTTGCGGTTGATGACGCGGCGGTACAGGTCGTTCAGGTCGGAGGTCGCGAAGCGGCCACCGTCGAGCTGGACCATCGGGCGCAGCTCCGGCGGGATCACCGGCACGACGTCGAGGACCATCGCGGCCGGGCTCATGCCGGTCTCGAGGAACGAGCTGACGACCTTGAGGCGCTTGATCGCACGGATCTTGCGCTGGCCCTTGCCCTCGGAGATCTGCAGACGCAGGTTCTCCGCCTCGGCGACCAGGTCGAACGCCGCGAGGCGACGCTGGATCGACTCGGCGCCCATGTAGGCCTCGAAGTACTGACCGAAGCGGTCCTGCAGCTCGTGGAAGACATCGTCCTCCGGGCGGAGCGCCCCGACCTCGAGGGTGCGGAAGTCTTCCCACACGCGCTCGAGCTTGGCGATCTGCTCGTCGGCACCCTTGCGGATGAGGGACATCTCCTTCTCGGCGGCGTCCTTCACCTTCTTCTTGGCGTCGGCCTTGGCACCCTCTGCCTCGAGAGCAGCGAGCTCCTCCTCCAGCTTGGCCAGGCGCTCCGCGATCTTGGAGTCGCGGCGGTCGCCGAGCGTCTTCAGCTCGAGACGGATGTTGTTCTCCTGCGTGCCCAGGTCGCGGTGACGAGCATCCTCGTCGACCGAGATGACCATGTAGGCGGCGAAGTAGATGACCTTCTCGAGGTCCTTCGGCGCCATGTCGAGCAGGTAGCCGAGACGCGAGGGCACGCCCTTGAAGTACCAGATGTGGGTGACGGGAGCGGCGAGCTCGATGTGACCCATGCGCTCACGACGGACGGAGCTCTTGGTGACCTCCACGCCGCAGCGCTCGCAGACGATGCCCTTGAAGCGGACACGCTTGTACTTGCCGCAGGCGCACTCCCAGTCGCGGGACGGGCCGAAGATCTGCTCTCCGAAGAGACCATCCTTCTCCGGCTTCAGGGTGCGGTAGTTGATGGTTTCGGGCTTCTTGACCTCACCGTACGACCACGCGCGGATGTGGTCCGCGGTGGCCAGGCCGATGCGAAGCTCATCGAAAGTGTTTGACTCGAGCACTGATTCTCCTGTGTCGGAATTCTTTTTGAGAAGTCTGCTGGGGTGTGCTCGGGAGCGAGGCTCCCGAGCACACCAGCGGATTAGATCTCGTCGATCGAGGCGGCCTCGAAGCGGCTGGAGATGTTGATACCGAGTTCTTCTGCGGCGCGGAACGCCTCATCGTCGGTGTCGCGGAGGTTGACCAGCGTGCCGTCGGCCGAGAGGACCTCGACGTTCAGGCAGAGCGACTGCATCTCCTTCATGAGCACCTTGAAGGACTCGGGGATGCCGGGCTCCTGGATGTTCTCGCCCTTGACGATCGCCTCGTACACCTTGACGCGGCCGAGGATGTCGTCGGACTTGATCGTGAGGAGCTCCTGGAGCGCGTACGCGGCGCCGTAGGCCTCGAGGGCCCACACCTCCATCTCACCGAAGCGCTGTCCACCGAACTGCGCCTTACCACCGAGCGGCTGCTGGGTGATCATCGAGTACGGACCCGTGGAACGCGCGTGGATCTTGTCGTCGACCAGGTGGTGCAGCTTCAGGATGTACATGTAGCCGACCGAGATCGGAGCAGGGAACGGCTCACCCGAGCGGCCGTCGAACATCTGGGCCTTTCCGGTGGAGTCGATCAGGCGGACACCGTCGCGGGTCGGGATGGTCGCGTCGAGGAGACCGGCGATCTCCTCCTCGCTCGCACCGTCGAACACCGGGGTGGCGACCTTCGTACCGGGAGCCGCCTCGAAGGCCTGCTCCGGCAGACGAGCCGCCCACTCCGGGGTGCCCTCGACCTTCCAGCCCTGCTTCGCGATCCACCCGAGGTGGGTCTCGAGGACCTGACCGAAGTTCATTCGACCCGGGATACCGAGCGGGTTCAGCACGATGTCGACCGGGGTGCCGTCCGCCATGAACGGCATGTCCTCGATCGGGAGGATCTTCGCGATGACACCCTTGTTGCCGTGACGGCCGGCGAGCTTGTCACCCTCGGTGATCTTGCGCTTCTGGGCGATGTAGACCACGACGCGGCGGTTCACGCCGGAGCCGAGCTCGTCGTCGCCGTCTTCGGCGTTGAACTCCTTGACGGCGATGATCGTGCCCTGCTCACCGTGGGGCACCTTCAGCGAGGTGTCACGGACTTCGCGGCTCTTCTCGTTGAAGATCGCGCGGAGCAGACGCTCCTCGGCCGACAGCTCGGTCTCACCCTTCGGCGTGACCTTGCCGACGAGGATGTCGCCGGGACGGACCTCGGCGCCGATGCGGATGATGCCGCGCTCGTCGAGGTCCTTCAGCAGCTCCGGGCTGACGTTGGGGAGGTCACGGGTGATCTCCTCCTTGCCGAGCTTGGTGTCGCGAGCATCGACCTCGTACTCCTCGATGTGGATCGACGAGAGGGTGTCGTCCTTCACCAGGTCCTGGCTCAGGATGATCGCGTCCTCGAAGTTGTAGCCCTCCCACGTCATGAACGCGACGAGGAGGTTCTTTCCGAGGGCCAGCTCGCCGTTCTCGGTGGCGGGGCCATCGGCGATGACCTCTCCGACCTCGACGCGCTCACCGGCGTTGACGACGACCTTCTGGTTGTACGACGTGCCCTGGTTGGAGCGGTCGAACTTGCGCAGGTGGTACTCCTGCGTTCCGCCCTCGTCGAGCATGACGACGACGCGGTCTGCGGAGACCTCGGACACGACACCGGCCTTGTCGGCGGTGAGCACGTCACCGGCGTCGATGGCCGTGTAGCCCTCCATACCGGTTCCGACGAGCGGCGAGTCGCTGCGGAGCAGCGGCACAGCCTGACGCTGCATGTTGGCACCCATGAGGGCGCGCTGTGCGTCGTCGTGCTCGAGGAAGGGGACGAGCGAGGTCGCGACGGAGACCATCTGGCGCGGGGAGACGTCGATGTAGCCGATCTCCTCGGGGACGAACAGGTCGACCTCGCCGCTGCCGCCCTTGGGGCGTGCCAGGACGTGGCTCTCGCGGAAGCGACCCTTGGCATCGAGCGGGGCGTTGGCCTGCGCGATGTTGAAGTCGACCTCTTCGGACGCGGTGAGGTAGTCGATCTGGTCGGTGACGACGCCACCGGTGACCTTGCGGTACGGGGTCTCGATGAAACCGAACGAGTTGATGCGCGCGAACGTCGCGAGAGCACCGATCAGACCGATGTTCGGGCCTTCAGGCGTCTCGATGGGGCACATGCGGCCGTAGTGCGACGGGTGGACGTCACGGACCTCGACGCCGGCGCGGTCACGCGAGAGACCACCGGGGCCGAGCGCGGAGAGACGACGCTTGTTCGTCAGACCCGCGAGCGGGTTGTTCTGGTCCATGAACTGCGACAGCTGCGACGTTCCGAAGAACTCCTTGATCGCGGCGACGACGGGGCGCACGTTGATCAGGGTCTGCGGCGTGATGGCCTCGATGTCCTGCGTGGTCATGCGCTCGCGGACGACGCGCTCCATGCGGGACAGACCGGTGCGGACCTGGTTCTGGATCAGCTCGCCGACCGCGCGGATGCGACGGTTGCCGAAGTTGTCGATGTCGTCGGTCGCGAGACGGATCTCGGCCTTCTTGCCACCGCGGATGCCCGTGAAGGTCTCCTCGGTGCCTGCGTGCAGGCGGACGAGGTACTTGATCGTGGCCACGATGTCCTCGACGGTGAGCACCGACGAGTTCAGCGGCTGGTCCAGGCCCAGCTTGTGGTTGATCTTGTAGCGACCGACCTTGGCCAGGTCGTAGCGCTTCGGGTTGAAGTAGAAGTTGTCGAGGAGCGCACGGGCTGCCTCGGCGGCCACCTGCTCGCCCGGACGGAGCTTGCGGTAGATGTCGCGGAGCGCATCTTCCTTCGTGACGATCGTGTCCTTCGCGAGCGTCTCCTCGATCGAGGTGTAGCCGGCGAACTCGGCGAGGATCTCCTCGCTGGTCATGCCCAGCGCCTTGAGGAAGACCGTGACCGACTGCTTGCGCTTGCGGTCGACGCGCACGCCGACCTGGTCGCGCTTGTCGATCTCGAACTCGAGCCATGCACCACGGCTCGGGATGACGCGAGCCGACACGATGTCCTTGTCACTCGTCTTGTCGGGGGTCTTGTCGAAGTAGACACCCGGCGAGCGCACGAGCTGCGAGACGACGACGCGCTCGGAGCCGTTGATGATGAACGTGCCCTTGTCGGTCTGGAGCGGGAAGTCGCCCATGAAGACCGTCTGGGTCTTGATCTCACCCGTGAGGTGGTTCATGAACTCGGCCTCGACGTACAGCGGAGCGGCGTAGGTCTTGCCACGCTCCTTGCACTCCTCGATCGAGTACTTCTCCGGCTCGAGGTACGGGTTCGTGAACGACAGCTGCATCGTCTCGCCGAGGTCCTCGATCGGAGAGATCTCCTCGAAGATCTCGCCGAGACCGCTGTTCTCGTTGACGTCGGTGCGACCCTGCTTCTTGGCCTCGGCGACGCGCGCCTTCCAGGCGTCGTTTCCGACCAGCCAACCGAAGGACTCGGTCTGCAGGGCAAGAAGGTCTGGGACAGTCAGCGTGTCGGAGATCTTGGCGAACGAAAGACGGGAAGCTCCGCGTCCGTTCTTGGTGGTGGTGGATGTGGATGCGTTGCGAGCAGCAGCCAAGGGAATAACCTCCGTGAGCCCCGCAGGGCTTCTCGATTCCTTTGTCGTCAGGTGGAGTGTGCGCCCGGGAACTCAACAGATGCCGACCACCATATGAGGGCAGGGAGAAGCGAGCGCAACTACCAACTATACGCACGATTGTGCGACATGGCAAGCGGAGTCCTTGACCAATCTCGGATGCTGCGGTATGAGCATCCGATCACCGGGTCGGCGCACGGCCGACCCGGTGATGTCAGGACGCGATGTTCAGCTCGTTGCCCGGGATCGACGCCAGCAGACGCCGCGTGTACGGGTCGCGCGGGTTCGTGAAGATCTCCTCCGAGGTCGCCGCCTCGACGAGCTTCCCGTCCTTCATCACGCACACGTAATCGCTGATGAGGCGCACCACCGCGAGGTCGTGCGAGATGAAGAGGTAGCTCAGCCCGTACTCGCTCTGCAGGTCGCCGAGCAGCGTCAGGATCTGGTCCTGCACCAGCACGTCCAGCGCCGACACCGGCTCGTCGCACACGATCAGATCCGGAGACAGCGCGAGCGCCCGGGCGATCGCGACACGTTGCCGCTGGCCGCCGGACAGCTCTGACGGATACCGGCGCAGCATCGACTGCGGCAGCGCCACGTCGTCGAGCAGCTGCCGGACGCGCTTGCGCCGGTCGGCGCTGCTCCCCCGCCTGTAGAAGTCGAGCGGCTCGGCGATCAGACGTTCGATCGTGAACATCGGGTTCAGGCTCGAATACGGATCCTGGAAGATCGGCTGCACCTGCTGCCGGAACTCCTTGGTCTCCGCTCGGCTCAGCGACGCGATGTCCTTGCCCTCGTAGCGGATCAGCCCGCTCGTGGGTTCGATCACCTTGAGCAGCATCCGCGCGGTCGTGGTCTTGCCCGAGCCGGACTCCCCCACGATCGCCACGGTCTCCCCGCGCGGGATCACCAGCGACACGTCGTCGACGGCCACGAAGTCCTCTCCGCGCCCGCGCACCGGGTACACCTTGGTGAGGTTCTCGATCTCGACGATGTTGTCGACCGGTGCCGCCGCGCTGGAGGCGTCTGCTCCGTCCACCCGTTCCTTCACCTGGAACGCCTGAGGTTGCAGCCGGGCGACGGCGACCGATGGTGCCGCCTGCACGAGCGACTTCGTGTACTGATGCTGCGGATCCTCGAGGATCTGTCGCGCGTCGCCCTGCTCGACGACCTTGCCCCGGTGCATCACGATCACCCGCTCGGCCCGCTCAGCGGCGAGGCCCAGGTCGTGGGTGATGAGCAGCACCGCCGTTCCCAGCTCACGGGTCATCGCGCCGATCTGGTCGAGGATCGTCTGCTGCACCGTGACGTCGAGTGCACTGGTCGGCTCGTCGGCGATCAGCAGCCGTGGCTTGCACGCCAGACCGATCGCGATCAGGGCGCGCTGACGCATGCCGCCGGAGAACTCGTGCGGATACTGCTTGGCGCGCCGCTCCGGATCGGGGAGGCCGGCGGCGGTCAACGCCTCGACCACCTTCGCCTGCACGTTCTGCCGCGTGGCGAGTCCGTGCGCGAGCAGTGTCTCCGCCACCTGCGTGCCGATCTTCGCGACCGGGTTCAGGTTCGACATGGGGTCCTGCGGCACGAGGCCGATGTCGCGACCCCGGATCGTGCGCAGCTCGTGCTCCGGCGCGTGGGAGATCTCCTTCCCGTCGAGCCGGATGCTGCCCGACGCGATCTTCCCTCCCCCGGCGAGCAGCCCGATGATGGCCATGGCCGTCGTCGACTTGCCCGAACCGGACTCGCCCACGATCGCGACGGTCTCACCGGGTCGGATCTCGAGGTCGACACCCTCGACGGCGTGCACGACGCCGTCCATGGTGGCGAAGTCCACGGCGAGCCCCTGGACGGACAGCAGCGGCTCGGTGGACATCTGATTCTCCTTCGCGGCGCGCATCGCGCCTTCGTCGCGGGCGTTCATCGTGCCCTCGTCCGTGGGTCCATCGCCTCACGCAGCGCTTCGCCCAGCAGGGTGAAGCCGAGCGCGGTGACGGCGATGCAGATACCCGGGAGGAACGCGAGCCACGGGGCGATCGCGAGCTCGGCCTGCGCGTAGGTGAGCATGCGCCCCCACTCGGCGGTCGCGGGGCCGCCGCCGCCGAGACCGAGGAACGACAGCGCGGCCGCATCGATCACGGCCGTCGCGAGCGTCAACGTGCCCTGGACGATCACGGGGCCGATGGCGTTCGGCAGCACGTGCGACATCGTGATGCTGCCGCGGCCGAGACCGAGTGTCTGCGCCGAGAGCACGTAGTCGCTCGACCGCTGCTGCAGCATCGACGCACGGAGCAGCCGGGCGAAGATGGGCACCTGGGAAGCACCGATCGCGATCATCACCGCGAACGGCGTCTGCCCGAGGATCGCGGCGATCGACACCGCCAGCAGCAGGTTCGGCACCGAGAGGATGATGTCGACGACGCGCATGATGAGGGTGTCGACCCACCCGCCGAACGTGCCGGCGAGGAGGCCGAGGATCATGCCGCCCACGAGTCCCATCGCGGTGGAGATGACGCCGATCATCAGGGAGGCCTGCGCACCCCAGATGAGCTTGGACAGCACGTCGCCGCCGAAACGGTCGAGGCCCAGCGGGAACCCCGGCACCTCGCCCGGACCCGGGATGTAGGTCGGCGTGATGTACTTCGCGCCGGGAAGCGCCGTCTCCGGGTACGGGGCGAGCCACGGAGCGAGAGCGGCGACCAGGAGGAACAGCACCACGATGACCGCGCCGATCCATGCGGTCGGGTTGCGGCGGAGCCGACGGAACACATCCCGCCAGAAACCGCCGGAGCCCTTCTTGAGGTCGGCCTGGGCGATCGCGACGGTGTCGATGCTGCCGCCGCTCTCGGCCGACGGGCCCTGGGCGGGTGGGAGGGCGATGCTCATGAGACCGCCTCCTTTCGGACGATGACGAGGGACATCACTGCACCCTCACTCTCGGGTCGATGAAGCTGTAGGAGACATCGACCGCCAGGTTGATCAGCGCGTACGCGATCGCGATGACGATGATGAATCCCTGGAGGACCGGGAAGTCCCTGGTGAAGATCGCCCGCGCCAGGAACGAACCGATGCCCGGGAACGCGAACACCGTCTCGGTGAGCACGGCGCCCGAGATCAGGAGTCCGGTCTGCAGGCCGATCGTCGTGATCACCGGCAGCATCGCGTTGCGCAGGATGAAGCGGTTGCGCAGCGTCGGGGCTCCGACGCCCTTCGCCCGTCCGGTGCGCACGTAGTCCGCGTTCTGCACCTCCAGGACGCTGGCCCTGGTGATGCGGACGATGATGGCGAGCGGGATCGTGCCCAGCGCGAGCGCCGGCAGGATCAGATGCAGGATCGCATCCCACGAGGCATCGAACTCGCCCGTGATGATGCCGTCCCACACGTAGAACCCGGTGGGATGGGTGGCGTCTATTCGCGGATCCTGACGGCCGTCCGACGGCAGCCATCCGAGCTGCACGGCGAAGACGTACTTCAGGATGAACGCCAGGAAGAACACCGGGATGGTGATGCCGATCAGGCTCAGCACCACCGACGCGTGGTCGGTGAGCTTGCCGTGACGACGAGCGGCCCAGTATCCGAGAGGGATGCCGACGCCGATCGCGAAGATCAGCGCCATGACGCTCAGCTCGAGCGTCGCCGGGAAGCGGCGCATGAACTCCTCGACGACGGGGCGGTTCGTCTGGATGGACGTTCCGAAGTCGCCCTGGAGCAGTCGCCCTATCCAGGTGAAGTACTGCTGGATGAGGGGTTCGTCGAAGCCGTAGAGCTCGTTGACCCTGGCGACGGCCTCCGGTGTGGCCTTCTCGCCGAGTAGGGCGACCGCGGGGCCGCCGGGAAGGGCTCTGACCCAGGCGAACAGCAGGATGCTGAGCCCGAACAGAGTGGGAATGAGGAACAGCAGTCGCCTGCCGATGGTGCGCAGCACGAAGATCTCCGTCGATCAGAAGGTACGCCGTGTCCCGGTCCCGCGCATGTGTGCGGGACCGGGACTCGGCATATCAGATGGTCAGGCCGACTACTTGGTGAGGACGATGTCCGTGAAGACCTCGTCGTTCACCGGGCTGGCCGGATAGCTCTTCACGCGGGGGTCGAACGCCAGGGTCGGCGCCGGGTGCGCGAGCGGGACGCCGGGGATGAACTCGGCGACCATCTCGTTGATCTCCTCGTACAGCGGCGTCTGCTCCTCGAGGCTGGAGACGCCGCGCGCCTCGGTCAGCTTCTGGAACAGCTCCGGGTTGTCGAAGCCCCACTCGGAGCTCTTCTGTCCGAAGAAGACGCCGACGAAGTTGTCGGTGTCGTTGTAGTCGCCGGTCCAGCCCAGCAGGTGGATGCCGTGATCCGCGGTGCCGGTGGTGCGGTCGAGGTACTCTACCCACTCCTCCGAGACCGGAGTGGTCTCGACGCCGACCTCGGACAGCTGCGACGACAGGACGGTGTAGATCTGCTCGGGGTCCGGCATGTACGGACGCGAGACGTTGACCGGGTAGTTGAACGTGAGCTTCAGCGGATTCGCCTCGTCGTAGCCGGCCTCGGCCAGCAGGTCCTTGGCCTTCTCGGGGTCGTAGTCGTAGGTCGTGACATCGGGGTTGTACCCGTTGACCGTGTCCGGAACGAACTGCGTCGCCTTCTCGGTGCCCTCGGGGAGCACCTGGCTGATGAGCGCGTCCTTGTCGACCGCGTACGACAGCGCCTCGCGGACCTTCGGGTCCTGCAGCTCCGGGATCGCCTGGTTGAACGCCAGGTAGAGGATCGTGAACGGCGGGCGCGACACCATCGTGAAGCCGTCGTCCGCGAGAGCCTTGGTGTCGGCCGGGCCCACCAGGTCGTAACCGTCGATCGATCCGGACTCGAGCGCCTGGCGGCGAGCGGTCGGGTCGTCGATCGTGCGGAAGATGATCTCATCGACCTGCCCCGCCTCGCCCCAGTAGTCGCCGTAGGCCTTGAGCGTGACCTGCTCACCCGGTGCCCACTCGTCGAACTGGTACGGGCCGGTGCCGACCGGATGCCCCATCGCGTACTCGGACAGCTGCGGCGCCTCGGCGGAGCCGGCGACCTCGTCCGCACCGAACTCCTGCAGCGCCGACGGGCTCTGCATCGCGAACGACGGCAGCGAGAGCGACGGGATGAAACCGGCGAACGGCTTGTTCAGCTCGATCGTGACCGAGTAGTCGCCATCGGGGGTGCACGACTTGTACACGGCATCGGCCGCGTTGGACGCGTAGCCCTTGAAGAGCTTGTTGTAGTAGTAGCCGAACGCTTCGGAGGCGGCGAGACCGGTCCAGTTGAACCAGCGGTCGAAGTTGACGCAGACGGCCTCGGCGTTGAACGGGGTGCCGTCCTGGAAGGTCACGTCCTCCTTCAGCGTGAAGGTGTGCGACATGCCGTCGTCGGATGACTCCCACTCCTCGGCGAGCAGCGGTGCCGGGTCTGCCGTGCCGGGCTTGGTGCCCACCAGACCCTCGAAGATCTGGCGTGAGACGCGGAAGCTCTCGCCGTCCTGCGCGAACGCGGGGTCGAGGCTGGCCGGGTCGGAGGATGCCGCGAACACGAACGTCCCGTCGACATCGCCTCCCGCGTCCGCATCGTCGTCGCCCCGCTCGCTCGCGACGCACCCTGCGAGGGCGATCGCGGCGATCGTGGCTCCGGTTACGGCGATGAGTCCTCGCCGACGCTTGACTGATTGGTGCATTGTGTGACCTTCCCTGTCGGGCGCTTCTTTGCGCGTCCCGAGGCTTCTTCGCCTCGGCGACGGTGATGACTAGACGGTACCCAGCAGATCGGCAGATGCCAAACGCATCCGCATTGCAATCCGGTATCGGCGGGCGCCCTGCCGATCGGGTAGTGTCCAGACCGTGTCCGACTCCACCCCGCTCGCCATCTGCTTCGGCGAGGGCATGGTCGCCCTCGTCGCCGCCACAGCCGGACCGCTGGAGGACTGCCGCACCTTTCACCGTTCCCTGGCCGGAGCGGAATGGAACACCGCCATCGCTCTGTCGTCGGCCGGCATCCGAACTGCTGTCCTCTCCCGGGTCGGCGACGACGGTTTCGGCCGGTTCCTCACCGCGGAGCTGCGCGCACACGGCGTCGACGACACGGCCGTGGAGATCGACGATCAGGCGCCGACCGGGCTCTATGTGAAGGAGCTCGTCGCCCGTGCGGACGGCGCGGTCGACGGGACGATGCACTACTACCGCGCGGGCTCCGCGGCCGCCGCGATGTCGCCCGAGACGCTGGCGGCGCCGGTGGCATCCGCCCTGCTCGCCGAAGCCGCGCTCGTGCACACCTCGGGGATCACGCCCGCCATCTCCGCATCCGCGCTCGCCGCCCAGGAGGCGCTGTACTCCGACCATCGTCCCGGCCGGCTCGTCAGCTTCGATCTGAACTGGCGCCCGGCGCTGTGGCGTGGCCGCGAGGCGGAGGGCAGGGAGATCGTGTCCGGCTTCGCCCGCCGCGCCGACATCGTGTTCTGCACGCGCCCCGATGCGGAAGCGGTGTTCGGGACCAGCGATCCTCAGGAACTGCGCGCGCAGTTCCCCCAGCCGCGCTACCTGGCGGTCACCGAC
Organism: Microbacterium sp. Cr-K20; assembly: GCF_000708325.1. Lineage (NCBI taxonomy): Bacteria > Bacillati > Actinomycetota > Actinomycetes > Micrococcales > Microbacteriaceae > Microbacterium > Microbacterium sp. Cr-K20. Next base: position 25,379 of record NZ_JARE01000053.1, read on the forward strand.
ACCAGCGGGGCCGTCGCCTTCGACGGCGAAGAGCGTGCCGAGAGCGACGCGCTCGATGCCCCGGTCGTGGAGACCATCGGCGCGGGAGACGCCTTCGCCGCGGGTTTCCTCGCCGGGGTGCTGACCGGGTTGTCGCTCACCGGGAGCGTCGCCCGCGGGCACCGCATCGCGACCCGCGCGCTCCTCAGCACCCGCGACCACGTCGACTGAGCCGTGCGCCGCGGGGCGGAGAACTCCTCCCGACACGGAGAGATGGGCGGGGAGTCAGGTGCGGCGGCGACGCGCGGGAACCGCGTCGTGGGTGCGCTGCAGAGAGACGGCCACCGGTTCGCCGCGGTGCTGCACGACGCGCACGAACAGCACGTCGACCAGAGCGAGCTGGGCGATGCGGCTCGACATCGCCGCCATCCGGAACGGCGACTCGTGCGCGTGCGTGAGCAGCACGACATCCGCTGCGAGGGCGAGGGTGGACTCCGCGACGCTGGTGACCGCGACAGCCAGCGCACCGGCATCTCGGGCGACCTCGAGCGCCCGCAGGGTCTCTGCGGTCTCCCCGCCGTGCGAGAACGCGATAGCGACGTCATCCGCCGTGCGCAGCGAAGCCGTCGTCACCGCGAGATGCGGGTCCGGCGAATGCGACACGGAGCACCCGATGCGCGACAGCTTCAGCAGCAGATCCTGCGCCGTCAGCGACGACGCCGCCTGTCCGAAGAGGTCGATGTGCCGGGCATCGACAACCGCACGGGCTACCCGGTCGAGGGCTGCGGCATCGAGGGCGAGGGCGGTCTTCTCGATCGCGTCGATCTCCTGCGCGGCGAGCTTCGCGGCGATGGCCGTCGGCCCGTCGTCCGGATCGATGGCCGTGGTGTCCAGACCGAACCGCGCCTGTTGCGCCTGGGCGAGCGTGATCGCGCGGGCGACCGCCACGCGCAGCTCCCGGTAACCGCTGTACCCCAGCGACTGGGAGAACCGGGCCACCGTCGACAGCGAGGTCCGACAGAGCTGGGCGAGGTCGTTGATGGCCAGGTCGACGACGAGCGTCGGGTCGCCGAGGATCGTCTCCGCGACCCGCGCCTCCGCGGCGCTCAGCTTCGAGAGCGAGCGCCGCACACGTGCCAGAACGTCATCGTCCATGGAGTGATCCTGTCCTCAGTCGGCGCTGGCCCTCTGCTTCACGGCGAAACGCCCCAGAAGCGCATCGCGCGCCATCTGCGCACCGAGCCTACTGGCCGCGGCGACCTCGACGGTCGGCAGCGGCAACGGGTTCGTCGTCGGTAGACCGACATTGACGACGACCGCTGCCGGATCCCGCACCGCCGCCCGTTCGACGAGAGCCCGCTGCGCGGCATCGGTATCCGGACGGTCGATCAGCAGCACCGTGGTTCCGGGCGCTGCGACGACCTCGTCCAGCACACGGTCCTGCTCGGCGAGCGGGGTGGATGCCACATCGAGGCGCACGCGCAGACCGTCGTCGGCGAGCGCGTTCGCGACATACGAGCCGGCGCTGTCGACCGCGAGCGTCGAGCGGCGACGGGCATCGATCACCGCGAGCTCGGATGCGGCAGCGGGGGTGTCACCGGTGACCATCAGCACGCGACGCACGACCTCCGCGGCATCGAAGTCGTCGGCGGTCTCCTGGTCGCGGTCGGCGGCCGCGCGGAGCTTGGCGGCGAGGGCGGCGACCCGACGGGCGGCCTCCTCGACGCGCTCACGCGAGAGCGAGCCGTCACGCAGTGCGGCGACGATCCCGTCACGGGCCGCACGGAAGTCCCGCTCGTCCTGGTCGGGAAGCGCGGCGTCGCCGGGGTTGGTCGGGTTTCCGATGCAGAGCAGGTCGGCACCGGCGGCGAGGGCCAGGGCTGCTCCCCCACCGAGTCCGACGGTCTCGCGGATGGCGGCCATGTCGAGCGCATCCGTGATGATGACGCCGTCATACCCCCAGTCGCGCAGCTTGCCGAGCACCCGGGGGTTGAGCGTGGCGGGCTGCTCGCCCCACGCCGGGACCACGATGTGCGCGGTCATCACGGCATCCACGCCCGCGTCGACGGCCGCGCGGAACGGTTCGAGGTGCACCCGCTCGAACTCCTCGAGATCGAGGGTGATCTCGGGGAGGGAGTGGTGCGAGTCCATGTGGGTGTCGCCGTGACCGGGGAAGTGCTTGACGCATGCGGCGACCGCCGCATCCTGGATGCCGTCGATCGTTGCGACCACGTGCCGTGAGACGAGCGCTTCGTCGTCTCCGAACGCCCGCACGCCGATGACCGGGTTGCGGGGGTCGGTGTTGACGTCGGCGACCGGGCCGAGCACCACGTTGGCGCCGACCGCGCGCACGCGCCGAGCCAGCTCTGCGCCGGTCTTCTCCGAGGCCACCAGGTCGTCGAGCAGACCGAGCTGGGCTGCTCCGGGAACCGTCGAGCCGGTGGCCGACTCGAGCCGGGTGACGCTGCCGCCCTCTTCGTCGATGCCGATCAGGGCGTCGGGGTTCGCGTCGAGGATCGCCGCGCTGAGCGCCGGGAGTCCTTCGCCCACGTTCTGACCGAAGTACACGACCCCGGCCAGGCCGTGACGCAGTTCGGCGCGCAGCCACTCCGGCGCCTCGGTGCCGAAGAACCCCGGCCACAGCACCCCGTTCGCGAGGCGCGCGAGCTCGTCGGTCATCCCTTCACGGCTCCCGCGACCATGCCGGAGGCGAGCTTGCGCTGCACCAGCACGAAGAAGATCATGACCGGGACGGTGATGATGGTCGACGCGGCCATGATGCTGCCCCAGTCGTTGGAGTGCAGGCCGAAGAACGACTTGAGGCCGATCGAGACCGTGTACTGGTCGGTCTGGGCACCGAGGATCGTCATCGCGAAGATGAACTCGTTCCACGCCGTGATGAAGCTGAAGATGCTCGTCGCGACGAGGCCGGGCATGACGAGCGGCAGCAGCACCGAGCGGAACATCCGCCACCAGCTGGCACCGTCGATGTAGGCGGCCTCCTCGAGCTCGACCGGAACGGCGGCGACGAAGCCGCGCAGCATCCAGATGCCGAAGGCGAGCGACAGGGCGACGTAGACGACCATGAGGCCCAGGATGCTGTTGAGCAGGCCGAGGCTCTTGACCTGGAGGAATAGTGGGATGACGAGTGCCTCGAGCGGCACCATCTGCACCACGAGGATCATCATCAGGATCATCGTGCGGAACTTGAACTTGAACCGCGCGACAGCGACGGCAGCGAGCAGGCACACGAGGGCGCTGACGAGGACCGTCACGAGGGCGACGATGGCCGAGTTGCGCAGGTACGTGCCGAAGCCGCCGTCGGTGAGGACGAACGCGAAGTTGTCCCACGTGAACTCCTGCGGGATCAGCGACTGCCCACCGCTGGAGGCCTTGCCGTCGAACGCGCTGGAGACCATCCAGTACACGGGGAACAACGTGAAGATCAGGACCGCGGCGACCGCGATGCCGAGTCCGATCCGGGAGCGGAGCCGGGGGCGCGGGTTCACAGCTCGTCCTCCTTCATGAGGGAGCGGATGTAGACGATGGTGATGCCGATCAGGACGAGCGTGAGCAGCACGGCGAGCGCTGCACCGAAGCCGTAGCGGTTCTGGCCGAACGACTCCACGTACGACCAGACGCCGAGGTTCAGCACCTGGCGGTTTCCGCCACCGCCGCCGGGCATCAGGTACACCTGCGCGAAGACCTTGAAGTCCCAGATGGTCGAGAGGATGATCACGACCGAGAACACCGGGCGGAGCGTCGGGAAGATGATCTTCCAGAAACGACGCCAGGCGCCGGCGCCGTCGAGAGCCGCCGCCTCGAGCATCTCCTTCGAGACGCCGAGGAGTCCGGCGAGCACGGTGATCGCCACGAACGGGAAGCCGTGGTGCACGACGTTCAGGAGCACGATCGCGTAGAAGGACCACTGGTTCGTGAACCAGTTGACCGGATCGTCCATGAGCCCGAGGTCGGTGAGGACCTGGTTGAAGATGCCGCGGTCGGCATCGAAGATGAAGGTCCAGACGTACGTACCGGTCACGGCGGGCATCGCCCACGCGACCATGATGCAGCTGGAGACGATGACGCGCCACGTGGTGCCGAGCCGCGCGAGCAGCAGGGCCACGAGCGTGCCGACTGCCACGGTGACGAAGACCGCCACAGCGGCGAAGCCGACGGTGTTGGGCAGCACCACCGTCCAGAGAGTCGGGTTGGTGAGCGCCTCGACGTAGTTGTCGAGACCGATCCAGTTGTTCTCCCCGGTGTTGATCTCGCGCAGGCCGTAGTCCTGCAGCGAGTAGATGAACACCTGGATGAGAGGCCAGAGCATGAGCACCGCGAGGATGACCAGCCCGGGCGCGAGAAGAAGCCAGGGGCGGGCCGCGACGATCGAGAGACCGCGTCGCTTCCGGCCGCCGGCCACGGAGGCGGAGGTGGACTCCGCCTTCGTGGCCGGCAGTGGCGCTTGCACCATCGACATGGAAGGGATGCTTCCTTACTGGTTGAGCAGTTCGGTCATCTCGGCGGAAGCGTCCTTCGTCGCGGTCGCGACGTCCTTCTGTCCGCTGAGGATGGCCTGGATCATGGAGTTGGTCGTCTTCTTCGCCTGGACGGCGCCGAAGTTCGGGGTGACCGGGACGGATGCTCCGCCGTCGACCATCTGCTCGGCGAACGGTGCGACCAGCGGGTCGGTCGAGGCGAGGGCCTCTTCCATCGCGGACTGCACGCCCGGGAAGTAGCCGGTCTCGTCCGACCACTGCTCGGCGAACTCGCCGGTCGTGACGAGCTTCACGAACTCCCACGCCAGGTCGGCGTTCTTCGTCGTGTTGAAGATCGAGAGGTGCGATCCACCGAGCACCGACGGGGCGATGCCGCCGTCCTTCCCGGGGATGACCGCGGCGCCGATCTTGCCCTCGAGGTCGGGGTTCGCCTCGATGAGCGAGTTCGGCGTCCACGAGCCCGAGAGCATCATGGCGACGTTGCCCTGCGTGAACGCGTCACGGAGGTCGGTCTCCTTCCAGGTGGTGGCACCTGCGGAAGAGAAGCCGTGCTCGGTGGCGAGGCCCGTGTAGAACTCGATGCCGGCCTGCGATTCGGCGCTGTCGAGCTCGCTGGTCCAGGTGTCGCCGTCCTTCGTGGCGATCTCGCCGTCGGCGCCCCAGACCCAGGGGTAGACCTGGAACTCGGCGTCGCCCGGAACCGGGAACGGCAGCATGTCGGGCTTTGCGGCCTTGATGGCGTCACCCGCGGCGACGATGTCGTCCCACGTCTTCGGAGCCTCGAGACCGAGCTCCTCGAACACGTCGGCGCGGTACATGAGCGAGCGGACACCGGCGTACCACGGCATGCCGTAAAGCTCGTCTTCGTAGGTGCCGGCGACCTCGAGGCCCTCGACCAGGTCGTCGCGCAGGCCCTTCTCGCCGTCGACGTACTCGTCGATCGGGAGGAGCGCGCCCGCGTCGGCGAACTCGGCGGTCCAGGTGGTGCCGGTCTCGGCGATGTCAGGAGTCGTGCCTCCGGCGATCGAGGTCACGAAACGGTCGTGCGCGTCTGCCCACTGGATCTCGTCGATCTTGACGGTGGCGCCGGTCTCCTTCTCGAAGGCTTCGGCGACGTCGTCGTAGAAGGCCGACGCGTCCGGGTTGGTGCCCTTCATGATCCAGACGGTGAGCTCTTTGCCCTCGCCGTCGGTGGAGCCGGTGTCACCGCCGCCGGCGCAGCCGGCGAGGGCGAGCGTGGCCACGGCGCCGAGCGCCACGGCCGGAAGAATGCGCTTGTGCATGCGGGGATCTCCTCTTTGAAAAGTCCAGGCGAATATCGGGTATTCGCCGGGGGTTAGGAAAAAGTATCCACGACTAACTAATTACCTGCAAGTTCCTCTCACAATCGTCATGCGGCCGTAACATCCCCGCCACTGCGGCCTCTCCCAGGTATTGCCCAGGCTCGGCCTGCGCGGCGCCCGCAGGGTCCGCCGGTAGGCTCGCGGGCATGCGCCGCCACGACGAAGCCGACCGCTCCACGGTCGCGCGCCATGCGACTCTTCCCACTCCCGGGCCCGCCAAAGGCCTCCTGAAGATCGCCGGGATCACGCTGGCCGTCATCCTCGTCTCCGCGATCGCTGTCGCCGCGTTCATCGTGACGGACTACTTCAATCGCTTCAGCGACGGTGCCGTCACTCTCGAAGACGCCCCCGAGGTGGAGCCTCCCCAGATCGGCGCCTTCCCCGGCGAGTTCAGCATGCTCATCATCGGCACCGATGAATGCGGCGAGGTTTCGACCGGGCTTCTCGGAGAGCGCTGCTCAGAGGCCGACGGCGGCATCCTCAATGACGTGAATCTGCTCGTGCACGTCTCGGCCGAGCCCCGCAACGTCACGGTGGTCTCCCTCCCCCGCGACTTGATGATCGAGACCCCGGAGTGCACGCTCCCGGACGGATCGGTCGCCTCGGCCACGAGCAAGACGCAGATCAACTCGATCTTCCAACGAGCCGGGCTCTCCTGCGTCGCGAAGACGGTCACCCAGCTCACGGGCATCGAGATCCCGTTCGCCGCGAAGATCGCCTTCGACGGAGTGATGGAGGTCACCGACGCGATCGGCGGTGTGGAGGTATGCATCGGTGGAGAAGGCATCCGCGACCGGCACACGGCTCTCGACTGGGAGCCGGGGCCGCGCACCGTCTCGGGTTACGAGGCGCTCCAGTTCATCCGCACCCGGCACGGTGTCGGCGATGAGAGCGACATGGCCCGCGTCTCGAACCAGCAGCAGTACATGTCGCGCCTGGTGAAGAAGATCATGAGCGACGAGGTGCTCAGCGATCCGGGCAAGGTGCTGGGACTCGCCGACACCGTCGTCGACAACATCGACCCGAGCGACGAGCTGGCCAATCCCGTCCGGCTCGCACAGCTCGCGCTCTCGATCAAGGACGTGCCCTTCTCGGACTTCGTCTTCCTGCAGTACCCGGTGTTCGGTGACCCCGACGACTCCGACCGGGTCGTCCCGAACTACGACGCCGCAGCCACCATCTGGGACGCGCTGAAAGCGGGCCAGCCCGTGCAGCTCACCGGCGGCGTCAGCAACAACGGGGGCGTCGAACTCGTCGAGCCCGCACCGGGCACCGACCCCGAGGCCCCGGAGACGACCCCTCCGGCCACGGGCGCCCCGGCGACCGAGACTCCCGCACCGCGCGCGACGCTCGACCCGGCCATCTCCGGTCAGACGGTCGAGCAGGAGACCTGCGCCAACGGCAAGCTGCGCTGACGCATTCCCTTGACGCGTAGGCTCGGGCCATGGGCCGGAACCGATCGCGCGACGTCGAGCACCCGCAGGTCCGCCTGGACCACGGGGGCATCGCCAGCATCGTGCCGTCGGAGTTCACCAGCGGGTTCGAGCTCATCGTCGACGACACCCCGCAGTCGCACGTCGACCTCGATGACCCCACGCACCTGCATTTCGAGTACATCGTGCGCATGGGCGCGGTGATCGATCAGCTCGCGCCCGGGCCTCTCACCGCCGTGCACCTCGGCGCCGGCGCGCTCACGATCCCCCGCTACATCGACGCCACCCGCCCCGGCTCCCGCCAGCAGGTCATCGAGCTCGAAGCGCCGCTCGCCCAGCTGGTCCGCGAACATCTGCCGCTGCCGAAGGGCGCCGCCATCCGCATCCGCATCGGTGATGCACGGGAGGGAGTGGGCCGGCTTCCGGGCGCCCTGCAGGCGAGCTGCGACCTCGTGGTCTCGGATGTGTACTCCGGAGCGCAGACTCCCGCCCACCTCACGAGCGTCGAGTTCTACCGCGAGCTCACCGGGCTGCTCGCGCCCGGCGGCGTGCTGCTCGTCAACGTCGCGGACGGCCCGGGCCTCGCGTTCGCCCGCCGCCAGGCTGCGACGATCGCCGAAGTCCTGCCCGAGATCGGCATCCTCGCCGACACGCAGGTGCTCAAGGGACGTCGGTTCGGAAACCTCGTGATCGCGGCATCCGCCTCTCCCCTGCCGACGGAGTGGCTGCCGCGGATGCTGGCGGCCGGCCCGCACCCGGCGAAGATCGCGCAGGGAGCCGAGGCCGAGGCCTTCCTGCAGGGGGCGCGGGTCGTCACGGATGCCGATGCCGTCGCGTCGCCTCGCCCCGACGCCTCGCTCTTCCTCCGCTGACCTCGACCGGATCGATCGGGTGTGCCCCGGCCGTGCCGCGGTATGTCACGGGTCGGATGCGCCGACCAGGGCGCGCCGCCCCGACGAGCGCTCGACCGGAAGGCAGACTGGACGGGGACGCTGCGGAAGGAGAGCAATGAGTTTCATCCGGGGATACGACCAGGAGACGCTCCGCGAAAAGGTCGATCTCGACGAGTGCGCGACGCGCCTTGCCGAGATCGAGTCGCAGCGCAGCCTGCCCGCACTGCTCGAGCGCGTGTGGCTGCTGAAGGTGCTCGACCGTCTGGACGAGGCGCTCGTGCTGGCCGACGAGACCGTGCGCCAGGCGCGCATGGCCGGCACCCGCAAGGACGTCCTGCGCGCTCGAGTGCTGCACGCCACGATCCTGCAGTATCGGGGGGCACACGCCGCTGCCGAGCAAGAGCTGGCGACCTGCGCGACCGAGGCCGAAGGCCAGCGCTGGCTGTCGATCGCGGCATTCGCGTACCAGCACCACGGCAAGAACGCTTATGAGGCCGGCGACTACGAGACGGCGCGCGAGAGCTTCAAGCAGTCGCTGTTCCTGCGACGCGAGTCCGGCGCAGAGGACCGCGAACTCGAGACCGTGCTGCTCGCGATCGAGGCCGCCGAGCGCCGCCGCCCCTCGCAGCTCGTCGCGGGCTGAGCATGCCCTGCGACCACGATGTCGGTCGCAGGGCATAATCTGGGCGCATGGCGGAACTCGACCGTGTGCGCGTCTGGGGCGAAGCACTGATCACGCTGCATCTCGACGACAGCTGGACCTTCGGCTTCGACCATGCCAAGCGCCGGGCCGGGCAATGCGACTACACGAAGAAGCGCATCACGGTCTCGCGCTATCTCGCCGCCCGCTTCGAAGACGACGAGATCCACCAGGTGCTGCTGCATGAGGTCGCGCATGCACTCGCCGGACATGCGGCTGCACACGGACCGGCATGGAAACGCGTGGCGGAAGAACTCGGCTACGTCGGCGGAACGACCCATCACGGGGAGACCGCTGTCGAGCTCGCGCCGTGGGTGGGAAGCTGCCCTGCCGGCCACGTGACCTACCGGCATCGGCGGCCGACGAGGGCGACCTCGTGCGCACGCTGCTCACGCACGTTCGACGCCAGGCACGTCTTCGCGTGGACCCGCCGCGAGATCCCGTCCGACGTGCGTCTCGCCGCTCAGATGCCGCGCTGACCGCCGCTCAGCGCTTAGCGCGGCAGACCGTCGGGGTGCTCGTCCTCGAGAACGACGGCGTCTTCCTGCGCCTCCCCGGCAGCACGGCGTCGACGCAGCAGGGCGGTGATCGCCCGCCAGCCGACGAGGAACACCCCGAGCACGATCGTGGCCACGATGATGAACGGCACCTCGGCGGTGTCACCGCTGAGCACGCGGATGAGCATGCCGCCGGCGACCGTCACGACCCAGACCACCGTGCCCCACAGCACCGACCACGGCCGACGCGGCCTGCCGGGGAGCAGTGCCGCGAGCACATGACCGACCGCGAGAGCGATCAGGAACGGCCAGGCGGTCAGCAGGAACCCCGCCGGATTCTCATCGTGCGAGGCACGACCGATCGCGGCGAAGACGAGCACGAGCACGATGTCGACGATGACGGCGGGGAGGTACCTCATGCCACGACCCTACGTCGCGCCGGCCGAACCATCGTCTCCCGCGCGGCGTCGGGCGGAGATCTCCGCGTGGGGAGGAGAGTGCGACGACGAGCATCCGCCCGACGGGGAGACGTCCGCCCGAGCGGCGCGGCTCACTCGAACCGGGCGAACGATCCCTCGCGCAAGACGGGGACGACGTCGACCGCGTCGAGCACGGCGGCATCGGTCGTCGATGTCGGCGTCAGGCCGGATGCGTCGATACGAGCGGTGGAGGCCACACCATCGGCGAGCTCGCGCCCCGACCCGCTCGCGCCGATCATGTGCCGCAGCGCACCGCGGAGCGCGCGGAAGCCCTCGGCGGCGACCGCCGCATCCGGCGACGTGTGATCGATGCCCCGATCCGAGAGCGCCAGGATGACGGCGCCCGCGCCGAGCTGATCCTCGACCGCGAACCGCAGCACACCCCCGGCATCGACCTCTCCTGCGGCGATGACCGCCACCGAGGTGCGTGCCTGTCGACGCTCCTGCACGGTCTGCACTGCGCGGGCGACAGCAGTGGCGTTGCGGATGCCGCCGACGAGGACGATCGCATCCGGGGAGGCCGCGGCGGCGACGGCGGCGCCATTCCGCGACCATCCCTCGGCCTCGGCCAGAACCACCTCGGTGTCGGCGACTGCGGCATCGATCACGGTGGACGAGAATCGCAGGACATCCACGACCACGACGATGTCGGCGGGTGCGAGACGGGCGAGACCCGCCGTGCCCCAGTCGAGACGGACCTGATACGTGGACTGATCGAACGGCGACGGCATCCGACAAGCCTAGAGCCGTCAGTCGGCCGCGAGTGCTTCGACCGGCGCCACCCGAGTGGCCAGTCGCGTGGGTGTGGCAGCAGCGACCAGCGTGAGCACCGCCGTGGCGACGACGATGATGGCGACGGGGATCCACGGGATCTGCGGGGCCACGAGCCCGGCTGGAGTGAACTCCGGCAGGGTCGGAACCGAGCCGAGCAGCGACTGTGCCGCGATCCACCCATACGTGACGCCCAGCACGAGACCGGTCAGCGTCGCGGCCACCGTGATGTGCGTGGCCTCGAGCAGCACCATGCGACGCACCTGACGGTTCGACAGCCCGATCGAGCGCAGCAGTCCGAGCTCGCGGCGACGCTGCACCACGCCGATCGTGAGCAGGTTGACGAGGCCGACGGCCGCGATGACCGCGGAGACGGCGACCAGTACCATCATGATCGCGGCGAACGCGTCGAACGGGGCGAAGAACTCCTCGGGGATCTCGCCGGTCACCTGACTCATCATCAGACGTTTCGCGGACTCGAGCGCGACCGCGAACATCGTCACCAGCGTCACGCCCATCACCACGCCGATCGCCATGCGGGACGACCGCTCCGGATAGCGCAGCGCGTTCTCGGCGGCGAGGCGCGCGGTCGCGCTCGAGCCGAACATCCGGCCCACCAGGCGCAGCACCGGCGGCATGAACAGCACGGATCCGAGAGCGAGCCCGGTGAAGGACAGCACACCGCCGAAGAAGGCGATGACGACGCCGAGCGGAGTCAGAAGTCCGACGACCACGCCCGCGGCGAGGAGCACGGCTCCGGTGATCAGCAGGATCCAGGCGCCGACGTGCCGTCCGGCCTTGCCCGATACCTCGTCGTGGGTCCGCTCGACGGAGCCGCCCAGTGCCTGCAGCGGGGTCACCGAGAGCACCCGCCGGGAACCGGCCCAGGCGGCTGCCCAAGTCGTGAGTGCGACACCGATCGCGGGCAGGGCGACGAACGGCTGTGCGAGCGAGAAGGACGCCGGGGTGTTCTCGATCAGCTGCGTCCCGACCTGCACACCGATCACCGCCAGCACGAGCCCGGCGAGCAGGCCGATCACGGCGCCGAGGACACCGACGACGAGACCCTGTCGTCCGACCTGAGCCCGCTGCGAGCGCGCGGTCGCCCCGATCAGACGCATGAGCGCGATCTGCCGCGTGCGTCCGGCGATGATCGTGGAGAAGGTGTTCGCCGTGACGATCGCGGCCACGTACATCGCGACCACGGTGAGCAGCACCGACAGCAGCGCGACCACGAACGCGAGCGTCTCACTGTCTCCGATGAACGGGTCTGCCTGCAGGACAGCGCCGATGTATGCCGTGATCTCTACGAGGAGCACACCGAACGCGGCCGAGAGCGCGGCGACGAGGATGCTGGCGCCCATGCCCCGGTCGCGCAGCCAGGCCAGTCGAGGACCTGTCGCCCGCGTCTCGGGGACGACCGTGGCGACGGCGGTCATGCCGCCACCTCGGCAGCGAGCATGTAGGCGGAGATCTCCTCCGCGGTCTGGCGCGGGTGGTCGGCGACGATCCGGCCGTCGCCGAGGTAGAGCACGCGGTCGGCATGGCTCGCCGCGATCGCGTCGTGCGTCACCATCGCGATGGACTGCCCGTGCTCGCGGCTCGCGGTGGCGAGCAGACGCAGCACCTCGCGCCCGGTCTTGGAGTCGAGGTTGCCGGTGGGCTCATCCGCGAACACCAGGTCGGGGGCGGTGGCGAGGGCGCGGGCGATGGCCACACGCTGCTGCTGTCCGCCCGACAGCTGATGCGGGCGGTGGTTGAGGCGCGAGCCGAGTCCGAGCGTCTCGATCAGTCCGTCGATGCGCGCCCGCTCGATCGCGCTCGGCCGACGGCCGTCGAGCTCGAACGGGAGCATGATGTTCCCCAACGCGTCGAGAGTGGGCACCAGGTTGAACGCCTGGAAGATGAAACCGACGCGGCGGCGGCGCAGGATCGTCAGGTCGATGTCACCGAGGCCGGTGATCTCGGTGTCCCCGATCCACGCGCGCCCCTCCGTCGGGCTGTCGAGCCCCGCCATGATGTGCATCAGCGTGGACTTGCCGGAACCGGAGGGGCCCATGATCGCGGTGAACTGTCCGCGACGGATGCCGACGCTGACGTCATCGAGCGCACGGACGGTGCCTTCGCCCGAGCCGTAGGTCTTCTTCAGGTGCTGGACGCGGGCGGCGAGCCCCAGGTCGGTGGTCGTGATCTCCATGCCTTCGACGCTATTTCCGCAGCCCCGCGCCGGTCATCGCCCGGCCGGAGCATCCGCGTACATCGCAGGGATGATCCGCACTCGGCCCTTCCCCGGTCGATCGGCGGTCAGGCGAGGCCGTGCTCGAAGGCGAATACCACCAGCTGCACCCGGTCGCGAAGCGCGAGCTTCGTGAGGATCCGGCTGATGTGCGTCTTCACGGTCGCCTCACTCAGGTATTCCCGGCCCGCGATCTCGGCATTCGACAGGCCACGAGCCGCGAGCGCGAAGATCTCCTTCTCCCGGTCGGTGAGCGTGGTGTACTGCGGCGGGACGGGTTTGGGTGCCTCGGCGAAGTGCGCGAACAGGTCGCGCGTCGCCGAGGCGGCGATCACGCTCGACCCGGAATGCACGGTACGGATCGCGGCGAGCAGGAACTCCGGATCGGCGTCCTTGAGGAGGAAGCCACTGGCGCCCTGCCGGATCGCCCGAGCGGCAGCCTCATCGAGGTCGAACGTCGTGAGCATCACGATGCGCGGCGGCTCCGGCCGGGTGAGGATCTCGGCGGTCGCCGTGAGACCGTCCATGACCGGCATCCGGATGTCCATCAGCACCACGTCGGGCCGCGTGGCACGGACGACTTCGAGCGCTTCCTGTCCGTTGCCGGCTTCCCCGACGACTTCCAGGTCGGGTTGTGAGGCGACGAGCATGCGGATGCCGGCGCGGAACAGCGCCTGGTCGTCGACGAGCACGACTCTGATCATTCGGATGCTCCGATCGGAAGCGAGGCGTGGACGACGAACTGAGCCCCTCGGAGCTCGGCTTGCAGACTACCGCCGACGAGCTGTGCCCGCTCGCGCATGCCGATGACCCCGTGCCCACCGGGTGCGACCGTCGTCTCCCGTTGCACCGTGTTCCGCACGTCGATGTCGACCCGATCGGGAAACCAGGCCAGGTGCACGTCGACGGCGCCGTCGCCATGGCGGATCGCATTCGTCAGCGCCTCCTGGAGGATGCGGTAGACGGCGAGCTGGATCGCCCCCGGTGGTTCCCCCGGAGGCATCGGGTCGACGGTGACCCGCGGCTCGATCCCTGCCTGCCGCACCTGCGCGAACAGGGCTTCGAGGTCGGCGAGCGTGGGCTGCGGGCCGTCGCCCTGCCGGTGCCGGAGCTGGGTCAGCAGCATGCGCACGTCGCTCAACGCGCCGCGCGCTGTCTGCGCGATCGTTCCGAGCGCCTCGGTCGCCATCTCTGGTTTCGCCGCAGCCGCGTATCGCGCGCCGTCAGCCTGCGCGATGACGACGGCCAGGGAGTGCGCCACGATGTCGTGCATGTCGCGGGCGATGCGCACGCGCTCCTGCTCCTCGACGGCGAGCGACTCGGCCTGCAGCTGGGCGGCTCGGGTGCTGCGCGCGCGCAGCACGACCCGCCACAGCAGTCCGCAGACCCACGCGAACCCGAGCGCCATGACGGAGACGATGAGGAGGAGCGTGCCCGTCGTCACCTGCTCCCATCCGGTGCCGACGCCGAAGGCGACGCCATTGACGACCACCATGTAGAGGGCGGCGACGAGCCCACCGGCGAGCGCGGAGGCGAAGCCCCACCAGAGCACCCGCCGCGTGCCCCACGCGGCCGTGGCGTAGAGGATGAGCAGGATGGCGAAGTCGATCGGCAGCGGGCCGAACCCGGCGATCATCTGCAGGATCGCGCCGGCCCACGCGGCGGCCAGCGCCCAGCCCGGCGCGAGGCGGCCGATCGCCACGCCGCCGAACATCAGCACGGCAGCGAAGACCACCGCCACGACCGATATGCCTCCGATCGCCGCGTTCCCGGTGCCCGGCCCGTAGAACACGAGCGACGTCGGCATCAGGACGAGGAAGAGCAGCGTCGCCCCGACGATGTCGAGCGCGAGCGCCGTGCGGGAGAGTGGCCGGATCACTCCCCCACGCTACGCGAGCTCACCGCACGGACACATCCGTCCGTGGATGTATCCGTGCGGTGTCGTACGCGGGCGAGGATCTCCCGTCAAGCGGTCGAGGAATCGGATTCCACGGGCGCCCATCGCCTCGAGCGCAGGAGCGCCGCCCCGCCCATCAAGAGCAGAAGGGCTCCCAGGGCGAGAGCCGCAGAGCTGTCGGCACCGGTGGTTCCCAGCGTGCCGCCGCCCCCGCCGGACGGCTGCGGGACGTACGGCGTCACGGGAGCGATCGTGGGCGTCGAGACGTTGCCTGCCGCATCGATGACCGTGATGGTGACCTCCTGCGGGTCGGCAGGACCGGACGACGTGCAGCTCCACTCCGGCATGACCACAGCGGTGCGGCACAGTTCTGTGCCGTCCGGCGCAGTGACGACCACGGTCGTCCCCGGCTCGCCGGTGCCCGAACAGGTGATCGTGAGATCCGGGTTCTGGACGCAGACCGGGTTCAGGACCGGAGCGGGCGGCACCGTGTCGACGACCACGTCGATGGGGTCGCCCGCGGTCGTGTTCCCGGCGGGGTCGGTCGCGGTCGGCGTGATCGTGTTCGCGCCTTCCGGGAGCGGATCGGTCGGGGTGCAGGACCACGCGCCGTCGACGACGGTGGTCGTGCAGAGCACGGTACCGTCATCGTCGGTCAGCGTGATCGTGTCACCATCATCACCGGTGCCCGTGAAGGTGGGCGTGGCATCCGTCACCGCAGCACCGTCAGCCGGGCCCGTGATCACCGGGGCCGTGGGGGCGACCGCGTCCACGGTCACGTCGATCGGGTCGCCCGCCGTCGTGTTCCCGGCAGGGTCGGTCGCGGTCGGGGTGATCGTGTTCGCGCCTTCCGGGAGCGGATCGGTCGGCGTGCAGGACCACGCGCCGTCGACGACGGTGGTCGTGCAGAGCACGGTACCGTCGCCATCGGTCACCGTGATCGTGTCGCCATCGTCACCGGCTCCGGTGAACGTCGGCGTCGCATCCGTCACCACAGCACCATC
>NZ_JARE01000054.1:0-32012 GCF_000708325.1 Microbacterium sp. Cr-K20
CGGCGGCAGGGGAGCGGCACGCGCGTCGCCGGTGCGGCGGCATCCATCGCCCCCGTGCAGCGGCAGGGACGAGGTGAGGCGCTGTTCTCGGCCCTGCCCAATGCGATCGACCTGCTGCGGACCGTGCCGCAGATCTCCGAGCTGGGCGTGCAGCTGATCAGCGAGCACAAGCCGCGGCTCGAGCTGGCGCTGCTGCCCGAGACCGACCCGGCGGGCCTCCCCGCGCTGCGCACCCTCATCGCCGACATGTATGCCGCCGAGGGCACGCCGACGACACCCGAGCAGATCCTCGTCACGCACGGCGCGCAGCAGGCCATCAGCCTCGTCGTCAACGCGCTCGTGAGCCCCGGCGACATCGTGCTCGCCGAGGAGATCACCTGGCCGGGCGTCACCGACTCGGTCAGCCTGCGCGGTGGCACGGTGCACGGTGTCCCGATGGGTCCGGACGGACTCGACGTCGACGCGCTCGAGCAGGCGCTCGCCCGGCTGCGGCCCGTGCTCGTGGCCCTCAACCCGCACCACCAGAACCCCACGGGGTCTCGCCTCCCCGCCGCCGCGCGGCATCGCGTCGCCGAACTCGCCGCCCAGTACGGCGTGCCGGTGATCGAGGACCGCGTCGTGGCCGGCATCTCCTTCGACGGCGTGGTGCCGCCGACCCTCGCGGCCGAGCGGGCGGACGCGCCCATCATCGTCGTGGAGTCGGTGTCGAAGTGGGTGTGGGCGGGGCTGCGGATCGGGTGGTTGCGCGCCGACCCCGTGCTCGTCCGCCGCCTGCGCGGGGCCCGGCAGCTCGCCGACCAGTCCACGAGCGTGCCGGGGCAGCTGCTCGCGCTCGATCTCATCGCCCGCGCCGACGACCTCCGTCGGGCGAACAGCCGCATCCACCAGGAGCGCCTGCGGCTGTTGCAGGAGCTGATGGCCGAGCACCTGCCCGACTGGAAGGTCGAGCCGCCGCGCGGCGGGCTGTCGCTGTGGGTCCGGGTTCCCGCCGGCTCCGCCGACGCGCTCGCCCGGGTGGCCGCGACGCACGGCGTCTCGATCGCGGGGAGCGCGGCGTTCGCGGTGTCGGTGTCTCCGGACGACCACATCCGCATCCCGTTCACCGCACCGGACGATGTGCTCGCCGAGGGCATCCGTCGGCTCGGAGCGGCCTGGCGCGAGTATCGGGAGACTCTCGGGATGCCTTCCTAGGATGTCCCGCATGACACCGCTGCCGCGCCGGACACTCTGGATCTCGATCGCCGGCGTGCTCGCCATCACGGCCTACGCGGCGGTGGCCGCGGTGCAGATCCTCGTGCTCAATCCGCTCGCCGCCGTTCCCGGGCGCACGCTCGACGAGATCCGCGCCGAGATGGATGCTGCGGGCGAGATCCTGCTGTGGGAGCCGGTGGCCTTCATCCTCGGCATCGGTGTGGCGCTGGCGGTGGTGGTCGCGATCGCCTCGATCCGCGGGCGCGCACATCCGATGGTTCCCGTGATGAGCTTCCTGGCGCTGCTGATGCTCGGTGCGTTCGGCTACTTCGCCGCGTCGTTCGGCGTGGGGATGAGCCTCGCCGACACGTTCGGGATCAGCGGCGGGGACTACTCGCCCTGGGCGCGACCGCTCTATGCCGTGAGCCTCGTCGCCGGCGTCGCGCTCGTCGTCGTCCCCCTCGTGATGCTGATGCGCCGGCCGGCGGCTGTCGCTCCCGCATGATGGCGGATGCCGGCATCCAGCCCCGTCATCACACGCAGCCAGTAGCGTTGTTCCATGGTCAACTATCGCTATCTCGGCAACAGCGGTCTCAAGGTCTCGGAGATCACCTACGGCAACTGGGTCACCCACGCCTCGCAGGTCGAGGACGACGCCGCCGTCAAGACCGTGCACGCCGCACTGGATGCCGGAATCACCACCTTCGACACCGCCGACACCTACGCCAACACGGCGGCGGAGGTCGTGCTCGGCAAGGCTCTGGAGGGGCAGCGCCGCGAGGGGCTGGAGATCTTCACGAAGGTCTACTTCCCGACCGGTCCCAAGGGCCCGAACGACACCGGCCTGAGCCGCAAGCACATCTTCGAGTCGATCAACGGCTCGCTGCAGCGCCTCGGCACCGACTACGTCGACCTGTACCAGGCGCACCGCTTCGACTACGAGACCCCGCTCGAGGAGACGTTCCAGGCGTTCGCCGACGTCGTCCGTCAGGGCAAGGCCCTCTACATCGGCGTCTCCGAGTGGACGGCCGAACAGCTGCGCGAGGGGCACGCTCTCGCCACGCAGCTCGGCATCCAGCTCATCTCGAACCAGCCGCAGTACTCCATGCTGTGGCGTGTGATCGAGGGCAAGGTCGTGCCGGCCTCCGAAGAGCTCGGGATCTCGCAGATCGTCTGGTCGCCGATGGCGCAGGGCGTGCTCAGCGGCAAGTACCTGCCCGGCCAGCCGGTGCCCGAGGGCTCGCGCGCGACCGACCCGCACAGCGGCGCCGACTTCATCAAGAGCTTCCTGCAGGACGACATCCTCACCGCCGTCCAGCGCCTGAAGCCGATCGCCGAGCAGGCAGGTCTCTCGATGCCGCAGCTCGCGATCGCGTGGGTGCTGCAGAACCCGAACGTCGCGGCCGCGCTGGTCGGAGCCTCGCGTCCCGAGCAGCTCGCCGAGACGGTCAAGGCCTCGGGCGTGAAGCTCGACGCCGACACCCTGGCCGCGATCGACACGGCGCTGGGCGACACGGTCAACCGCGACGCCGAGCACACCTACTCGGTGTCGCCGAAGTCCCGCCTGGTCTGAAGCCGGACACGAGAAGGCCGCCGTTCCTCGGAACGGCGGCCTTCTCGTTGTCCGGGGGAGGTCGGCGGCTCGGCGGTCAGCCGAGGGTGATGTCGACCTGGATCTCGGCGGCGAGGCGCTCGAGGTCGTCGCGCAGCGCATCCAGATCGACGGATGCCGGCACCTTCGCCACCACCGATGCCTCGAACAGGCGGCCACCGGCCATCGCGGCATCCCGGGTCTCGGTCGCGAGCTCCTCGATGCTCAGCGCGTGCGCGCTCAGCACGGCCGAGACCTCGCGCACGATGCCGGGCCGGTCGTTGCCGAGCACCTGGATCTGGAGCAGTCGATCGTCGGCGGCATCCGCATCCGGTGTCCCGGTGAGCACGGCCAGGGTCAGCAGCCCCTGTCCCTGGAGCCCGCGCAGCGCGGAACTCAGCTCCGGTGCCCGGTCTTCGGCGACGGACACCTCGATAACGCCCGCGAACGTGCCGGCGAGCTCCGCCAGCGAGCTGTTCTCCCAGTTGCCGCCGTGCGCGTCCACGACATCGGCGACGGCGGCCACGAGGCCAGGACGGTCTGCACCCGCGACGGTGAGGATCAGAGTTGTCATGCGGCCAGCGTAGCCCGACGCCGTCACTCGCCCCAGACGCCCGATTCCAGGAACCGATCGAGCCGCGCGCGATGTGGGGCGAGGTCCCAGCCCTGCGCCGCGACCCACTCATCGGAGTAGTAGGTGCCCGCGTAGCGGACCCCGCTGTCGCAGATCAGAGTGACGACGCTGCCGGTCTCGCCCGCGGCCCGCATCCGGGCGATCAGCTGGAACGCGCCGTACAGGTTCGTGCCGGTCGAGCCGCCGGCCCAGTGCAGGGTGCGCTCGCGCAGCATCCGGATCGCGGCGATCGACCCGGCATCCGGCACCCGGATCATCTCGTCGATCACGGTGGGCACGAACGAGGCCTCGACCTGCGGCCGGCCGATGCCCTCGATGCGGCTGGGGCGCCCGGCGGGCGGGTCGACCGTGCCGGCCCAGCCGTCATAGAACGCCGAGCCCTCCGGGTCGACCACGGCGACCTTCGTCTCGTGGCGGCGGTACTTCACATACCGCCCGAACGTCGCGCTCGTGCCGCCGGTTCCGGCGCCGGTCACGATCCAGGTGGGGATCGGATGCCGCTCCTGCGCGAGCTGACTGAACACGCTCTCCGCGATGTTGTTGTTGCCCCGCCAGTCGGTCGCGCGCTCGGCGAACGTGAACTGGTCGAGGTAGTGGCCGGTGCAGTCGGACGCGAGGCGCTGCGCCTCGGGCGACATGTCTTCGGCGCGGTCGACGAAGTGGCAGGTGCCACCGTAGAACTCGATGAGATCGATCTTCTCCTGCACGGTCGAGCGCGGCACCACCGTGATGAACGGCAGCCCCAGCATGCGGGCGAAGTATGCCTCGGAGACGGCGGTCGATCCGCTCGACGACTCGACGAGCGTGGTGTCTTCCCTGATGCGGCCGTTGACCAGTCCGTAGAGCAGGAGCGAGCGCGCCAGACGGTGCTTGAGCGACCCGGTCGGGTGGACGGACTCGTCCTTGAGATACAGGTCGATGCCCCACTCGGGCGGCAGCGGGAAGAGGTGCAGGTGCGTGTCGGCACTGCGGTTCGCGTCGGCTTCCAGCAGGGCGATCGCGGTGCTGGTCCAGTCGCTCATACCCTCGAGACTATCGGCCGGTGCAGATGCCGTGCAGGGAGCGACCCCGCGCTCAGGGCGCCGTCGCGTGGCGCAGCCAGCGCTCGATGCCCGCGATGTGCGCGGTCGTCAGCGAGGTCGCCAGTGCGGGGTCGCGCTGGGCGACCGCGTCGGCGATCGCCCGGTGCTCCGACAGGGTGCGCTCGACGGCGCCGCTCTCGGTGAGTCCGCGCCAGGCGCGGGCGCGCATCGTCTGGCTGCTCAGGTGCTCGATCAGGCTCGCGAGGTACGCATTGCCCGCCATCGCCACGATCTCGCGGTGGAACCGGATGTCGTGGTCGACGAGCTCCTCGATGCTGACGGAGGCATCCACGCCCTCGACCTCGCGCTGCAGCTCGGCGATCTGCTCGTCGGTGCCCAACGTGGCGGCGAGGCCGGATGCCTGCGACTCCAGCATCCGGCGCACGGCGAAGATCTCGAGCATCGAGTCGTCATCGTGCATGTCGACGACGAACGAGATCGCCTCCAGCAGCAGGTGCGGCTCGAGACTCGTCACATAGGTGCCGTCGCCGCGCCGCACGTCGAGCACGCGGATGACCTCGAGCGCCTTGACCGCCTCGCGCATCGAGCTGCGGGAGAGGCCGAGCCGCTCGGAGAGCTCCTTCTCCGGAGGCAGTCGATCACCGGGGGTCAACTCGCCCGACACGATCATCGCCTTGATCTTCGCGATCGCGTCGTCCGTCACAGCCATGGCGTCATCCTAGCGATTGCTCCGATGTCTGCGGCAGGATGAGGGGATGCGAGTTCTCGATGCACATCTGCACCTGTGGGATCCGGAGGCGCTGACCTACACGTGGCTCGAAGGCCCGATGGCGTACCGGTTCGCCGACCTGGAACTCGAGCACGCCCGCCTGGAGCGCGCCGAGACCGAGAAGTGCGTGTTCGTGCAGGCCGGGACCGTCGACGACGACTTCCTCGATGAGGTGCTCTGGGTCGCAGGGCTCGCGCCCGCGCTCGGAGTGGTCGGCATCGTCGCCGGCATCCGCCTCGACCGGGGGACCGACACGGTCGCGCACCTCGAAGGTCTCGCGGCCGAGCCGCTCGTCGTCGGCGTGCGGCACAACCTGCAGGGCGAGCCCGACGGACTGGCGGTGTCGGCGGCCTTCGTGACCGGTGCGCGCGAGGTCGCCGCGCGCGGTCTGACCTTCGACGCGTGCGTGCGCGCCGCGCAGCTGCCGGATGTCGCCCGCCTCGCCGGAGCCATCCCGGAGCTGCGGCTCGTACTCGATCATCTGGGGAAGCCCGCCGTGGGCACGGCCGCGGCTCCGCTGGCGCCGACCCCGGAATGGGCCCGCGACCTGACCGAGCTGGCGCGGCATCCGAACACCTTCTGCAAGCTCTCGGGGCTGCCCGGCGAGGCCGGCGGGGACTGGGACGCGGCGCAGCTCATCCCCTTCCTCGATGTGGCGGCCGATGCGTTCGGGATCGAGCGGCTGATGTGGGGGAGCGACTGGCCCGTCTCGGTCATCGGACCGGCCGAGGACGACGACCCGCACGCACCGGAGGACGGCTCGCCGACCTACCAGCCCACGGCCCGCACGCGCTGGGCCGACACGGTGATCGCCTGGGCGGATGCGCGGGGCCATGACCTCGACGCGATCTTCTGGACCACCGCCGAACAGTTCTATCGCACGGATGCCCGGCCGCAGGCGCCGACCGCGGAGCCTCCGCGTCACGGCATCCGGGGCTGGTTCCGCGGCAACCGCGGGTGACGTCGCGCGGAAATCACTCCGCGCGAAGCCGCAACCGTGCCATGCCGCCGTCGACCTCGATGGACGTGCCGGTCGTCGAACCGGCGGCGGGGCTCACGAGGTAGGCGACCGCGGCGGCCACCTCATCGGGGTCGACGAGTCGCCCGTGCGGCTGGCGGGCCTCGAGCGCGGCGCGTTCGGCCGCGGGGTCGACGGCCGAATCCAGCAGGCGCCCGACCCACGGGGTGTCGGCCGTGCCGGGGTTGACCGCGTTCACTCGGATGCCCTCGCGCAGGTGGTCGGCCGCCATCGCGCGGGTCAGTGCCGAGACGGCTCCCTTCGACGCGCTGTACAGCGCCCGCTGCGGGAGTCCGGTGGTGGAGGCGATGGATGCGGTGTTGCAGACCGCCGCGGCAGGCGACTGCCGCAGCCAGGGCAGTGCGGCCGCGGTCACGCGGGCGATGCCGGTCACGTTGATCGAGAGCACCCGCGCCCACTCGTCGTCGTCGTTCGCGGCGACGTCGCCCTGCGCGCCGATCCCGGCATTGTTCACGACGATGTCGATGCGCCCGAACCGCTCGGCCACCGCCGTGACCGCCACGTCGACGCTCGTGCGATCCGAGACGTCGGCGGTGAAGGCCGCGAAGGCGGGGTCGGCGCCGGCGGTGTCGCGGTCGAGCACCGCGATGGTCGCCCCGTCGGCGTGCAGACGCTGCGCGATCGCCGCACCGATCCCGGATGCTCCGCCGGTGACGATCGCCACCAGCCCGTTCAGTGCGCTCACTTCTGTGCCTCCCATGCCACGAACTCCTGTCGCTGGCGGCCGAGGCCGTCGATCTCGATCTCGACCACGTCGCCGGGTGCGAGGTAGGGGTACTTCCCCGAGAGCGCGACGCCCTGCGGGGTGCCGGTGAGGATCAGGTCGCCCGGCTCGAGCGTCACGTACTGCGACAGGTGGTGCACGATGTGCTCGACCGTGAAGATCATGTCGCTCGTGTTCGAGTCCTGCCGCGGCTCGCCGTTCACGAAGCTGCGCAGTCCGAGCGCGTGGTGGTCGACCTCGTCGGGAGTGACGAGCCACGGGCCGGTGGGGTTGAATCCCGGGGCGATCTTGCCCTTGGACCACTGCCCGCCCGACACCTCGATCTGGAACGCCCGCTCCGAGACGTCGTTCGCGGCGACGAAGCCGGCCACGTGGGCGAGCGACTCCTCGGGGGAGTCGAGGTAGGCCGCGCGAGCGCCGATCACGATGCCGAGCTCGACCTCCCAGTCGGTCTTCTCGCTGCCGCGGGGGATCGTCACCGCGTCGTCGGGTCCGACCACCGTGTTGGGCGTCTTCAGGAAGAGGATGGGGATGGTCGGCGGCTCCGAACCCGACTCGGCCGCGTGGGCGGCGTAGTTCATGCCGATGCAGATCACGGCGCTCGGACGGGCGATCGGTGCGCCGATGCGCATCGCCGCGGCATCCGCGAGTTCCGGAAGCTCCCCGGCATCGCGGGCCGCCGAGACCCTGGCGACGAAGTCGCTCTCGAGGAAGTCGCCGTTCACATCGGATGTCAGAGAGCGGAGGTCGAGGTAGTGGTCACCCTCCACGAGGACGGGGATCTCCGTGCCGGGGGTGCCGAGCCGCGCGAACTTCATGATTCTCCTGATCGGTGGGGAGGCCACGACGCTGCGGCCCATCTCGTTGACAGTATAGACATCGGATGTTTACACTCCAAGGTATCCGCACGGAAGAGATCCGCCGTGCACGGAGAGGACCCCCGTGACCCGTATCGTCGCCCTCGACACCACCGACATCCGCTTCCCGACGTCGTTGAGCCTGGATGGTTCGGACGCGATGAACCCCGACCCCGACTACTCCGCCGCGTACGTGATCGTGCGCACGGACGCCGAGGACGGCATCGAGGGCCACGCGTTCGTCTTCACGATCGGGCGGGGCAACGACGTGCAGGTCGCCGGGATCGACGCGCTCGCGGACCACCTCGTCGGCCGCGAGCTCGAACCCCTGCTCGACGACATGGGCGGCACTTACCGGGCGATCATCGGCGACTCGCAGCTGCGGTGGCTCGGCCCCGAGAAGGGCGTCATGCACATGGCCATCGGCGCCGTCATCAACGCCCTGTGGGACATCAAGGCCAAGCGCGCGGGGCTGCCCCTCTGGCAGCTGCTCGCCCGCATGACCCCGGAAGAACTCGTCGACCTCGTCGACTTCCGCTACCTCACGAACGCCCTCACCCGCGAGGACGCCCTCGACATCCTGCGTGCCGTCGAGCAGGGGCGTGCCGAACGGGAAGAGCAGCTGCTCGCCACCGGGTACCCGGCCTACACGACGAGTCCCGGTTGGCTCGGATACTCCGACGAGAAGCTCGAGCGGCTCGCCCGCGAGGCCATGGCCGACGGCTTCACGCAGATCAAGCTCAAGGTCGGCGCCGACCTGCAGGACGACATCCGCCGCTTCCGCAAAGCCCGCGAGGTGTGCGGACCGGACTTCCCGATCGCGATCGACGCGAATCAGCGCTGGGAGGTGTCGGAGGCGATCGAGTGGGTGAATGCGCTCGCCGAGTTCCACCCCGCGTGGATCGAGGAGCCGACCAGCCCCGATGACGTGCTCGGGCACGCCGAGATCGCGCGCGGCGTGGCACCGATCCGCGTCGCCACCGGCGAGCACGCCCAGAACCGTGTCATCTTCAAGCAACTGCTGCAGGCGGATGCCATCTCCGTCATGCAGATCGATGCCGTGCGCGTCGGCGGCGTCAACGAGAACATCGCCAACCTGCTGCTCGCCGCCAAATTCGGCGTGCCGGTGTGCCCGCACGCGGGTGGGGTGGGGCTGTGCGAAGCGGTGCAGCACCTGTCGATGTTCGACTTCGTCGCGGTCACCGGCACCCGTGAGGGCCGCATGATCGAGTTCGTCGACCACCTGCACGAGCACTTCGTCGTGCCGACCGACATCCGCGGTGGCTCCTACATGGCGCCGACGGCGCCCGGGAACGGCATGGAGATGAAGGCCGACACCATTACGGCCTACACCTGGCGGGGTGCGCACGTCGGTGCCTGAGTTCGCGCGTCAGTCCACGGCCCGGCGCGCGCGATAGGCGGCGACGGCGTTGCGGTTCGCGCAGGTCGTCGAGCAGTAGCGCTTCGAGCGGTTGCGGGAGAGATCCAGGGCGATCGCCAGGCAGGTGTCGTCCGCACACACGGAGAGGCGCGAGCCCTCCTCGGCGCGGATGACGTCGATCAGCGCCATCGCGGTCTCGATCAGCACGCGCTCCGCCAGCGGATGCTCGTCGGCCACGGCATGGAGGTGCCAATCGACCCCGTCGTGGCGGAGCAGTCGCGGGGTGAGGCGGGACTCGGCGAGGGCGGCGTTGACGAGTTCGGCCATCTCGTCGCGCGGCGCCAGCAGCATGGATCGCAGACGCGGGCGCAGGCGGCGCAGGGAGGCGAGCTCGTCCTCATCGCGGTCGAGTCGTCCGGTGTAGGGGAACTCGCGGAGGAAGGCGCGCTCGTCGTCGAGGTCGACCAGCGTGTCCGGATCCTCGGCCGAGTTCACGAGCCAGACGGCGGCGCGGAGGCCCTCTTGGGTGTCATCGGTGAAGATCACGTTGACATCTTACAGCGCGCGCGAGTAGCGTCATCGATCATGAGCAGGGTGAGTGATGACAGCGTGGCGGTCGCGTCCGCACGCGGTGTGCGTCTGGGGTTGCCGCTCGCCATCGCGGCCGCGCTGTCGTTCGGCATGTCCGGCGCGTGGGCGCGCGGGCTCATCGACGCGGGGTGGACGCCGGGGGCCGCGGTCACCGCGCGCATCTGGGTGGCGGCCCTCGTGCTGCTCATCCCCACGATCCTGTCGCTGCGCGGGCGGTGGGGTCTCCTTCGCCGCAACGCCGGCATGATCCTCGCCTACGGACTGCTCGCCGTCACCGCGACCCAGCTCTTCTACTTCCAGGCCGTCGCCGTCATGGATGTGGGGCTGGCGCTGCTCATCGAGTACACGGCACCGGTCGCGGTGCTGCTGTGGCTGTGGCTGCGCCGGGGGGAGCGGCCGACGCGCCGCAGCATCATCGGGGCGATCATCGCCATCGTCGGGCTGGTGCTCATGCTCGACATCCTCACGGGGGCCGATGTCGACGTGGCCGGCATCCTGTGGGCGCTCGGAGCCATGGTCGGGGCGGCGACGTACTTCGTGCTCTCGGCCAGAGTCGACACCGGCCTGCCGCCGCTCGCGCTCGCCGGCAGCGGGCTGCTGATCGGTGCACTCGGTCTCACGGCGGCCGGGGCGATCGGCGTCCTGCCGATCGCGTGGACGACCGACGACATCGCCTACCGTTTCGGCAGTGTGCCCTGGTTCGTCCCCGTGCTGGCGATCGGTGTCGTGGCGACGGCCCTCGCGTACCTGCTCGGCATCGCCTCGACGCGGATGCTGGGTTCGCGGCTCGCCTCCTTCGTCGCGCTCGCCGAGGTGGTCGCCGCGCTCCTGTTCGGCTGGCTGCTGCTCGGCCAGCTTCCCGATCTGCTGCAGGGGCTCGGCGGAGTGCTCGTTCTCGTGGGGGTCGTCGTGGTCAAGCTGGGGGAGCCCGTCGCTCCGGAGTTCGTGGAGCCGGTGCCCGCCCCCGGGAATGTATACGGGAAGCCCGTAGAAAAAGACTGAGAGGCCCGTCCCGCTCCTTTATGTATACACTGAGGGCATGCCCCCTGTTGTCGAGCGCTTCTCCGCGAGTGATCGCGCGTACACGGCCCTGCTCGACGACATCCAGTCGGGTGCTCTTCCGGCCGGCTTCGTTCTCGGGGAGGTCGAGCAGGCCGAGCGTCTCGGTGTGAGTCGCACTCCGATGCGGGAGGCGCTGCGCCGACTGGCCGGCGACGGTCTCGTCGTCCAGCAGTCGCCGCGCGTGACCGTGGTCGCCGACCTGGATGCCGACGACATCCGCTCGCTGTTCGAGATCCGCCGCGCGCTGGAGGAGAGCTCCGCCCGGCTCGCCGCCGTGCGGGGGGACGCCGGTCTGTTCGCCGAGCTCGCCGCGGAGTTCGCGCACGTCGACCTCACCGGTCCCGCAGGCCGTGACGCCTACTACGCGCTGATCGCCCGGTTCGACGGTGCCCTCGATGCGGCCGTCGCGAACGACTACATCGCCTCGGCCCTGCGCACCGTGCGCACGCACCTCGTGCGCGTGCGCCGGATGGCCCGCGACAAGCCCGCCCGACTCGCGGCATCCGCCGCCGAGCACCGCACGATCGCCGAGGCGCTCGCCGCCCGCGACGGCGACCTCGCCGCCCATGCCACCCACGTGCACCTGCACAACGCCCTCACCGGCATCCTCGACTCTCTCGACTCCAGCACCAGCGAAGGATAAGAAATGACCGTCACCCATCACGTCCGTGTGCACCGCAGCGACGAGAACCTCGCGCGCGAAGATCAGCTCGCCTGGAAGATCGCCGAGGTCGCCGCCGACCGGGTCGAGGTCGAGCAGGACGTCGTCGACATGATCATCAACCGCATCATCGACAATGCCTCGGTGGCCGCGGCCTCCCTCACCCGCGCGCCGATCAACGCCGCCCGCGCGCAGGCGTTCAGCCACCCCGTCTCCACCGGCGGCGTCGGAGCGAACCTGTTCGGTGCGGCGCTCGACCACCGCACCAGCCCCGAGTGGGCGGCCTGGGCGAACGGCGTGGCCGTGCGCGAACTCGACTACCACGACACGTTCCTCGCGGCGGAGTACTCGCACCCCGGCGATAACATCCCGCCGATCCTCGCGGTCGCCCAGCACACCGGCAAGGACGGTCGGGCGCTCGTGCGCGGCATCGCGACCGGCTACGAGATCCAGATGGACCTCGTGCGCGCGATCTGCCTGCACAAGCACAAGATCGACCACGTCGCCCACCTCGGCCCGTCGGCGGCCGCCGGCATCGGCACCCTGCTCGGGCTCGACGTCGAGACGATCTACCAGGCTGTGGGCCAGGGTCTGCACACGACGACCGCCACTCGGCAGAGCCGCAAGGGCGAGATCTCCACCTGGAAGGCGCACGCCCCGGCCTTCGCGGGCAAGATGGCCGTCGAGGCGGTCGACCGGGCCATGCGCGGGCAGACCAGCCCCGCGCCGATCTACGAGGGCGAAGACGGTGTGATCGCGTGGATGCTCGACGGCAAGGACGCGTCCTACGACGTGCCGCTGCCCGCCGCGGGCGAGCCCAAGCGCGCGATCCTCGACTCGTACACGAAGGAGCACTCGGCCGAGTATCAGGCGCAGGCGCTCATCGACCTCGCCCGCAAGCTCGGGATCGAGAACCCGGCGCTGCGTGACCCCGCGAACATCGACTCGATCGTCATCCACACCAGCCACCACACGCACAACGTGATCGGCTCCGGCGCGAACGACCCGCAGAAGTACGACCCGACCGCATCGCGCGAGACCCTCGACCACTCGGTGCCCTACATCTTCGCGGTCGCGCTGCAGGACGGCGGCTGGCACCACGTCGACTCCTACGCCCCCGAGCGTGCGGGCCGCGCCGACACGGTCGCGCTGTGGCACAAGATCACCACGGCGGAGGACGCCGAGTGGACCCGCCGCTACCACTCCGAGGACCCGGCCGAGAAGGCCTTCGGCGGTCGCGTCGAGATCCGCCTGACCGACGGCTCGACCGTGGTCGACGAGATCGCCGTGGCCGACGCGCATCCGCTGGGCGCCCGTCCGTTCGCGCGCGAGAACTACATCGCCAAGTTCCGTCTGCTCGCCGAGCCCGTGTTGGAGCCGGCCGAGATCGAGCGGTTCCTCTCCCTCGTGCAGCGCCTGCCCGAGCTCACGGCCGCCGAGGTCGGCGAGCTGTCGATCGTCGCGAAGCCCGGGCTGCTCGAGGCTGCCCCGGCGCCTGCGGGACTCTTCTGATGCTGTACTCCACCGTCACGCCCGCCGAGAAGCGGCGGCTGTTCCGGGAGCGGCTGGCGAGCGGCGAACTGCTGCGCTTCCCCGGAGCCTTCAACCCGCTGAGCGCCCGGCTGATCGAGCAGAAGGGCTTCGACGGGGTCTACATCTCCGGCGCCGTGCTCTCCGCCGACCTGGGGCTGCCCGACATCGGCCTCACGACGCTGACCGAGGTCGCCGGACGGGCGAAGCAGATCGCCCGCATGACCGACCTCCCCGCGATCGTCGACGCCGACACCGGCTTCGGCGAGCCGATGAACGTCGCCCGCACGATCCAGGAGCTCGAAGACGCGGGCCTCGCCGGCACGCACATCGAAGACCAGATCAATCCGAAGCGGTGCGGACACCTCGACGGCAAGGCCGTCGTCGACGAGAACACCGCGATCAAGCGCATCCGGGCTGCCGCCGACGCCCGCCGCGACGAGAACTTCCTCATCATGGCGCGCACCGACATCCGCGCGATCGAGGGGCTGGATGCCGCGATCGATCGGGCCAAGGCGCTGGCGGATGCCGGTGCCGACGCGATCTTCCCCGAGGCGATGCGCACGCTCGCCGAGTTCGAGGCGATGGCCGAGGCGCTCGACGTGCCGATCCTTGCGAACATGACCGAGTTCGGCAAGAGCGAGCTGTTCTCCACCGACCAGCTGCGTGATGCCGGCGTCAACCTGGTCATCTGGCCGGTGTCGCTGCTGCGCATCTCGATGGGGGCCGCCGGTCGTGCTCTCGATACGCTGAACGACGAGGGGCACCTGACCTCGAAGCTCGGCGAGATGCAGCACCGCGCCGATCTCTACGATCTGATCGACTACGAGTCGTACAACCATTTCGACTCCGGCGTCTTCAACTTCACAGTCGACAACACCGGTCGCTGAGCGCAGCGAAGCGGACATCCGACCCGGTTGCTGAGCGAGGAGCGAAGCGACGAGTCGAAGTACACGAAGGAGTGACCATGACCGAGCCGGACATCAAGAAGGGCCTCGCGGGGGTCGTCGTCGACACGACCGCGATCTCGAAGGTCAACCCCGAGACGAACAGCCTGCTGTACCGCGGATATCCCGTGCAGGAGCTGGCCGACACGCAGCCGTTCGAGGCCGTCGCCTACCTCCTGTGGAACGGCGAGCTGCCGACGCCCGAAGAGCTCGCCGCGTTCCGTCTCGAAGAGCGGAAGCACCGCGCGCTCGCCGACAACGTCAAGGCCGCGATCGACCTCGTGCCGCTCGACGCCCACCCGATGGACGAGGTCCGCACCGCGGTCAGCCTGATCGGCGCCTCCGACCCCGGTGCGGGCGGTTCGGTGCTCGACGCCGGTGGCAGCCCGGAGCAGAACCTCGAGCGCAGCATCCGCCTGTTCGCAGCACTGCCCGCGATCGTCGCCTACGGTCAGCGTCGCCGTCGCGGGCAGGAGATCATCGCCCCGCGTGACGACCTCGACTACTCCGCGAACTTCCTCTGGATGACGTTCGGCGAGGAGGCGGACGGCGTCGTGGTCGACGCGTTCAACCGCTCGATGATCCTGTACGCCGAGCACTCCTTCAACGCCTCGACGTTCACCGCGCGCGTCATCACCTCGACCCTGAGCGACATCTACTCGGCTGTGGTCGGCGCGATCGGCGCCCTCAAGGGACCGCTGCACGGTGGGGCCAACGAGGCCGTGCTGCACATCTTCGACGACATCGGCACGGCCGAGAACGTCGTGCCCTGGCTCGACAAGGCGCTCTCCGAGAAGCGCAAGATCATGGGCTTCGGGCACCGCGTGTACAAGAAGGGCGACTCCCGGGTGCCGACCATGAAGGCAGCGCTCGACACGCTCGTGGAGCACTACGACCGCCCCGAGGTCGCCGCCCTCTACGACACTCTCGAGTCGGAGTTCGTCGCCCGCAAGGGCATCTACCCGAACCTCGACTACCCGTCGGGTCCGGCGTACAACCTGATCGGCTTCGACACCCTGACCTTCACGCCGCTCTTCGTGGCGGCGCGGGTGACGGGGTGGACCGCGCACGTGATCGAGCAGGCCGGATCGAACGCGCTGATCCGTCCGCTGTCGTACTACGACGGCCCCGACGAGCGGCACATCGAGAGCTGAACCTGATCGACCGAAGGCCCCGATGTGTGACCGCATCGGGGCCTTTCGCCGTGCCTAGCGCGGGGGGATCCCTGCGGTCAAGGCCGTGCAGCGAATTCTCGCCCGGAGTAAGACAGATGCCGGGGCGATTTCGCCCGCGTACGAAGGAGGGTCCATGTCCGCATCCGACGCCACCGTCAAGGAGGTCAGGTCGCTCGTTCCGGCACGCATGGACCGACTGCCCTGGTCGCGATTCCACTGGATGATCGTCGTCGGACTCGGGTTCTCCTGGATCCTCGACGGGCTCGAGGTGCAGATCGTCGCCGCGAACGGTTACGCCGCGACTCTGGGCATGGGGCCGGCCGAGGTGGGCTTGGCGGGTACCTGCTACCTGTTGGGTCAGGTGTTCGGTGCGCTGGTGTTCGGACGCCTCGCTGACCGACTCGGCCGCAAGAACCTCTTCCTCGTGTCGCTCGCGGTGTATCTGATCGGGTCGGCGGTCGCCGGTCTCTCGTTCGCGCCGTGGTTCTTCTACATCTGGCGATTCGTGGCGGGCGCGGGCATCGGCGGCGAGTACGCGGCGATCAACTCGGCCATCGACGAGATCATCCCGGCGAAGTACCGCGGACGCGTCGACATCGCGATCAACGGCACCTACTGGGGCGGTGCGGCCCTCGGTGCCGTGGCGAACATGTTCTTCCTCAACACCGACATCCTCCCCGCCGACCTCGGCTGGCGGCTCAGCTTCTTCGTCGGACCGGTGCTCGGCATCCTCATCATCTGGCTGCGCCGGCACATCCCGGAGAGCCCGCGCTGGCAGATGACGCACGGGCGCGAGGACGAGGCGGAACGCAACGTCGACGAGATCGAGGACCGCATCCGCAAGGAGGGCAAGACGATCGACCCGGTCGACGAGAGCAAGGCGATCACGGTCAAGGAGTACGGCAGCGTCCCGTTCCTCGTGATCGCGAAGGTGCTGTTCAAGAAGTACCCGCGGCGCACCCTCGTCGGCATCACGATGATGGTGACCCAGTCGTTCCTCTACAACGCGATCTTCTTCACCTACGCCCTCGTGCTGGAGAACTTCTACGACACCCCGCCGGCCTCCGCCTCGCAGTACTTCATCGTGTTCGCGGTCGGAAACCTGGCCGGCGCGCTCATCCTCGGGCACTTCTTCGACACCTGGGGCCGACGGCGGATGCTGTTCTCGACGTACGTGCTTGCGGGCCTGATCCTCCTCGTCAGCGCGTTCCTGTTCAACGCGGGCGTGCTGAACGCGGCCACGCACACGGCGTTCTGGTGCGCGTCGTTCTTCTTCGCCTCGGCTGGCGCGTCGGCGGCATACCTGACGGTGAGCGAGATCTTCCCGCTCGAGCTGCGCAGCCAGGTGATCTCGTACGTCTTCTCGATCGGGCAGCTCGTCGGGGCCATCGCTCCGGTGCTCTACGGGTCGCTCATCGGTGCGAGTGCCGAGTCGGGCGACCGCGGCCCGCTGTTCTGGGGGTACGTGCTCGGGGCGGCGATCATGATGTTCGGCGGCGTCGTCTGCGGCATCTTCGGGGTGAGCGCTGCGGGCAAGTCGCTGGAGGACATCGCGGATCCGCTCTCGCTCGTGGAGTCGGCCGACGAGGGGGGCTCGCCGGGAAAGGGGAGCTGAGCCCGCGCTCAGAGCGTCCGGAGCCAGCGGCGGATGCGGCCGCGGGCGTTCCGGTAGGGCGATGAGGTGTTGAGCGAGATCATGCGACCCATCGTCCAGGTGCGATACCACGGGGCGCTGTAGAGCTCCTCGTCCGAGCGACTCAAGACGAGGGCTTCGATCCGCTGCTCTGCGTCGTCGAGGTGTGCGCGCAACTCTGCCCAGGACTCGCCCTCGTGGTCGCGGTAGAAGCGCTGAGCCAAGGCGCCGAGGTCACTCCAGCCGAAGTCGACGGCCGGTAGCTCGTCGGGGAGCCCGGCGGTGCGACGCTCATGCCAGGTGAGGACCTGCTCGTTCCAACCGATCAGGTACGCGAGAAGGTCGGCCGGACTCATCATGGTGTCCTTGACGTGACCGGGCAGCGCGAGTTCGCGGGCGGAGTCCGTCGGCACCCGATCGAGGTCGGCGCGCAGGCGGGCATACTCCGTCCGGATCGCGGTGAGCAGCTCGTCCTTCGACGCGGGTACCGCCATCAGTGGTCCCTGATGTCGCGCGCGAACAACGGTCGAGGCCGAGCGCCCAGTGCCAGCACGGCGAGCACGGTCTGGACGAGGCCGGTCGCGAAGAAGATGCCGTGCAGCGGCGACCACTCGAGGAGCACCGCGATCTCCACGAAGATCCAGATCATCATGGTGAGGCCGGCGGCGGCGTGCAGCCCCCACGCGAGAGCGAATCGTCCGAACTGCGCGACGAGAGCCAGTGCCTGCATTCCGCCGACGACGATACCCAGGATGATCCCCGGCCAGACGTAGGAGTGGAAGACGCTGCCCTCGAGCCACTCCGGCGGCAGCCCCATTCCTCCGCCGACCGTCAGCCCGACCATTCCGATCAGTGCGGACACGAGGTTGATCGCCGCGACTGCGGCGAGAGCGACGCGGAGGGCGCGGGGGGTCGATCGCATGCGCTCACCGTACCGGCAGGCCTCGCCGTGTGCGGGAGGAGCGGGCGTGGAAAACGGTCGGAACCGGCGCCGCGCAGGTCGCGGCGCCGGTTTCGATCAGGCGAGTGCGGCGACGAGCGCCAGAGCCGCGGATGCCGAGGACTGCGGGTTCTGGCCGGTGATGAGGAGCCCGTCGACCACGGTGTGATCGCTCCACGGCGAGGCGATTCCCCTGCCGCCGTACGCGCCGGGAGCAGAGCCGCGAGACCGTGGCAGACGGCTGCGAGCGGGCGTCCGGCGGCGAGCGTCGCGGTGATCAGCGCGGCGGAGTCCTCGTCGATCGCGAGGTCCTGCATCGGACCGTGGCCGCCGGGGTAGTAGACGGCGTCGTAGGCGGAGGGATCGATGTCGGCCAGCACCAGAGGGGTGGCGAGCCCGTCGATCGCGGCGATCGACTCGGCGTCGCCTTCGGTGAGGCTCCCGGCGTCGGCGACCGGAGCGACGCCACCGGGGGTTGCGAACGAGACGGAGTGGCCCGCATCGCGAAGTGCGCGGTAGGGGGTGAGCAGTTCCTCGGCCCAGTAGCCGGTCGGGTGCTCGGTGCCGTCCGTGAGGGTCCAGGTGCGGGCGCCGGTGACGACGAAGAGAACTGAGGACATGCGTGCTCCAGAGGGTCGGACGGCGGATGCCGTGGGATGCGGATACGGGGGACAACCGCCCCTCATCGTCACCGATTCCGATACATTCTCGATATGACCGATCGGAATGACGATGGCTTGCGCGATCTCGCGCTCTGGCGGACGTTCCTCGCCGCACACCGGTCCGGGTCGGTTTCTGCGGCAGCCCGGACGCTGGGGCTCGCGCAGTCATCCGTCACGACCCAGTTGCAGGCGCTGGAGCGCAGCGTGGGTGCACCGCTGTTCGTCCGGCACGCCAGGGGCATCCGTTCCACGCCGCGAGCGGATGACCTGGCCGCGCGCCTCTCGGGCCCCCTCGACGCGCTCGCGCTGGCGCTCGGGAACCCGCCACCCGCAGAGGCGCCGCCGGTGCGCATCGGCGGGGCGGCGGAGTTCATCGAACGCGTGGGGATGCGGGCGCTGGCATCGATGGTCGCCGACGGTCGGCGGATCGCGGTGACGACGGGGCTGGCGGACGAGCTGCTCGAGCACCTGCGCACCGGCAGCCTCGACCTCGTGGTCTCCGCCGTCCGCCCGAAGGGGCGCGCACTTCCGGCTGCCGCTCTCGTCGATGAGGAGTTCGTCCTCGTCGCCGCGCCGTCCCTCGGGCTCGCGCCCCGGGCCGCGATCGCGCCGAGCGACCTCGAGTCCGTCCCGCTTCTCGCCTACGCGCACGATGTACCGATCCTGCGGCGGTACTGGCGGCACGTGTTCGGCGTGCGGCTCGACCGAGAACCGGCGCTGATCGTTCCCGACCTGCGGGCGCTCGCCGCGGCAGCCGTCGCTGGCGCGGGGGCGACCGTGCTGCCGACCTACCTGATCAGCGAGGAGCTCGCCGACGGGCGGCTGGTCGTGCTGCGAGAGACCGACGATCCGCCGATCAACACGCTCTATGTGGTGCGCCGACCCGGTCCCCTCACCGATGCCGTCGCCGAGATCGATCGGGCGCTTCGAGCCGCCGTCGCCTGATTGCCGGGCGCCAGGGAGGGCTTCAGCGCGCGAGCCAGTTCCGCAGCGAACGGGTGACGAAGGGGAGTACCCAGTAGGCCATGATCGGCGTCAGCACGAGGGTCGTGACGAGCACGCGCAGCCAGATCGGCAGCTCGTTCCATCCGGGAACGGGGCTCATCGCGTAGGTGAACGCGAGGTTCACCGGGAAGAACCCGAGCCAGATCGAGGTCGCCTGCTTCCACCGCGGGGGAGCGGGGGCGACGGTGACCGTCTCGGTGGTGCCGTCGGCTGTGGGGAGCGTGATGGTCCCGGTGGTCGGCTCGTCGAACCAGCCTTCGATCCCGGTGCGCCGCTTGGAGCGCTCGCTGCGCACGAAGCCC
Organism: Microbacterium sp. Cr-K20; assembly: GCF_000708325.1. Classification (NCBI taxonomy): domain Bacteria; kingdom Bacillati; phylum Actinomycetota; class Actinomycetes; order Micrococcales; family Microbacteriaceae; genus Microbacterium; species Microbacterium sp. Cr-K20. The sequence continues at coordinate 19,738 of NZ_JARE01000054.1, forward strand.
TCGCCCATCGAGAGCCACCAGGCCCGCTCGGCCGACTGCTCCCACGCGGTGAGCGAGTCCTCGCTCGCGAAGCGGTACAGCATGTGCCACACCTGCGAATCCTCGCCGGCACGCACCCAGCCCGATCCGAGGAAGCCCGGATACTTCGTCGCGAGGTTTACGCCCGTCTGCACCCAGGCGGTCGCCTCGACGATGCGCTCGGGGTCGACTTCGCGGCGGATGGACACGGTGAGGGGTTCGGACATGGTGCGGTCCTCGGGGAACGGGCGGCCGGGGTCGGGACGCCGAAGCGGATGCGCCAGGGGTGGCAGCGCATCGTCGATTCTAATTCGGATGCGGAGGGCTGCAGGCCGCTTCCGGCCCGGACGGAGAGGACCCCCGCCGACCCGATTCGGCGGGGGTCTCGCGGCGTGGGCGCCGCGACGGGAGCGAGAGTGCTCACCGTGCGCGCGGTAGACGTGACACCCGATCCGGTCTGAGTCTCTGTCCGCGCACCTGCAGTTGTACCCGGGCGAGATGACGCGGCGGTGAACGGGGCGCGAACAACCACGATCCGGGGCATTCTCGGATCGACCGAAAATACAAGGGTGTCCTAGTAAATATCCGGCCCTCCGAGTAAACTCCCCAATGTGCCAACGACGGCACGAAGGGACGTCACACAATGACTCGTACTATCCCGCACTTCGTGGGCGGATCGCTTCTCACCCCCGACTCCGGTCGCTTCGCCGACGTGTTCGATCCGAGCACGGGTGCCGTGCAGGCGCGTGTGCCGCTGGCCTCCGCCGACGAGGTGCGCCGCGTGATCGCGAACGCCGAAGAGGCGCAGGTCGCGTGGGCCACGACCAATCCCCAGAAGCGGGCCCGCGTGCTGCTGCGGTTCCTCGACCTGGTGCAGCGCGAGATGACCTCGCTGGCCGAATTGCTGGCGAGTGAGCACGGCAAGACGGTCGACGACGCGAAGGGCGACATCCAGCGCGGACTCGAGGTCATCGAGTTCTCCGCCGGAGCGCCGCATCTGCTGAAGGGCGAGTACTCGACGGGTGCCGGTACCGGCATCGACGTCTACTCGATGCGTCAGCCGCTCGGGGTGGTCGCCGCGATCACGCCCTTCAACTTCCCCGCGATGATCCCGCTGTGGAAGGCCGGCCCCGCGCTCGCCGCGGGCAACGCGGTCGTGCTCAAGCCCAGTGAGCGTGACCCCTCCGTGCCGGTGCACATCGCCGAGCTGTTCCTCGAGGCCGGGCTGCCGGCAGGAGTGCTCAACGTCGTGCACGGCGACAAGGAGGCCGTCGACACACTGCTCACCGACGACCGCATCCGCGCCGTCGGGTTCGTCGGCTCCACGCCCATCGCCGAGTACATCTACGCGACCGCGACGGCGCACGGTAAGCGGGCCCAGTGCTTCGGCGGCGCGAAGAACCACATGATCGTGATGCCGGACGCCGACCTCGACCAGGCCGTCGACGCGCTGATCGGTTCCGGATACGGCTCAGCAGGCGAGCGGTGCATGGCGATCTCGGTCGCGGTCCCGGTCGGGCAGGAGACGGCTGATGCTCTCGCCGCCAAGCTCACCGAGCGTGTGGCGCAACTGCGTATCGGGCCCTCTCTCGCGACCGATGTCGACTACGGACCCCTCGTCACGCGGGCGGCTGTCGAGCGGGTCGAGGGCTACATCCAGCAGGGCATCGACGAGGGTGCGACGCTGCTCGCCGACGGCCGCGGGTTCGTCGTCGAGGGGCACGAGGAGGGCTTCTACCTCGGACCGACCCTGTTCGACCACGTCACCACCGACATGGCGATCTACCGCGAGGAGATCTTCGGCCCGGTGCTGGTGATCGCCCGCGCCGCCGACTACGAAGAGGCGCTGCGGATGGCATCCGAGCACGAGTACGGAAACGGCGTCGCGATCTTCACCCGTGACGGCGATGCCGCCCGCGACTTCGCGGCACGCGTCGAGGTCGGGATGGTCGGCGTGAACGTCCCGATCCCCGTCCCGATCGCCTACTACACGTTCGGCGGCTGGAAGCGCAGTGGCTTCGGCGACCTCAACCAGCACGGCACCGACGCCTTCCGCTTCTACACGAAGACCAAGACGGTGACGAGTCGTTGGCCCGCGGCGGGCATCCGCGACGGAGCCAGCTTCGTCATCCCCACCATGCACTGACCCCCACGTTCCGGCACGAGATCCCACAAGGACAAGCGATGACCATGACCACCGTCACCACCACCGCCGAGGAGCGCGAGGCGATCCTCAGCGCCGTCCGCGAGTTCGCCGAGGCCGAGCTCGCCCCCTTCGCCGCCGAGCGCGACGAGAAGCACCTCTTCCCGCGCGAGTCGCTGAATCGCGGCGGAGAGCTGGGGCTCGGCGGCATCTATGTGCGCGAGGACTTCGGCGGTGCCGGCCTCAGTCGCAGCGACACCGTCGCGATCTTCGAGGAACTCGCCAAGGGCGACCCGGCGGTCGCCGCGTACATCTCGATCCACAACATGGTCGTGTGGATGATCGACACCTACGGCGACGACACGCAGCGCGAGACGTGGCTGCCGCCGCTCACCGCGATGCAGGAGTTCGGCGGCTACTGCCTCACCGAGCCGGGCGTCGGCTCCGATGCCGCCAACGTCGCGACCAGTGCGGTCCGCGACGGCGACGACTTCGTGCTCACCGGGATGAAGCAGTTCATCTCCGGTGCCGGCGAGGCCGCCGTGTACGTCGTGATGGCCCGCACGGGGGAGCCCGGCGCCCGCGGTATCAGCGCATTCCTGGTTCCCGGCGACGCCGAGGGGCTGAGCTTCGGCCCGCTCGAGAAGAAGATGGGCTGGCATGCGCAGCCGACCCGCCAGGTGATCTTCGACGGCGTCCGTGTCCCGGCATCCGCGATGCTCGGCGACGAGGGGCGGGGGTTCGCGATCGCGATGTCGGCGCTCAACGGCGGACGCCTCAACATCGCCGCCTGCTCGCTCGGCGGCGCGGAGTGGGCACTCGACAAGGCGGTGCGGTACGTGCACGAGCGGGTCGCGTTCGGCGAGCCGCTCGCCGAGAAGCAGGCGATCCTGTTCGCGATCGCCGACATGCGCACCGAACTGCACGCGGCCCGGCTGATGGTGCGCGACGGTGCCCAGGCCGTCGACGAGCAGGCGCCCGACGCGACCATGCGCTGCGCGATGGCCAAGCGCTTCGCCACCGACGCCGGCTTCGACGTCGCCAACCGGGCGCTGCAGCTGCACGGCGGCTACGGGTATCTGCAGGACTACGGGATCGAGCGGGTCGTCCGCGACCTGCGGGTGCACCAGATCCTGGAGGGGACGAACGAGATCATGCGACTGATCGTCGGACGCGAGATGCTGCGACCCGCGGGTTCGAGCTCGATGCGGAGCGCATCATGACCGTGTCGTCCTCGAAAGCGGTCGTCGCTTTTCTCGGCCTCGGACACATGGGCCTGCCGATGGCGAAGAACCTCGTCGCCGCCGGCCATGAGGTGCACGGCTTCGATCTCGTGCCCGCGGCCATCGAGGCGGCGCAGGCTGCCGGCATCCCCGTGGCGGCGAGCGGGGCGGATGCCGTGGCGCATGCGGATGTCGTCATCACGATGTTCCCCGCGGGGAAGCACGTGATCGAGGCGTATCGCACGGAGCTGCTCGCGGCCGCGCGACCGGACACCCTTTTCATCGAGTCGTCCACCATCGCGGTCGACGAGGCCCGCGCGGCCCACGCACTGGCGCTCGCCGCGGGACACCGCAACGTCGACGCCCCGGTCTCGGGCGGAGTCGTCGGGGCAGAGAACGGCACCCTCGCGTTCATGGTGGGCGGATCCGACGACGACTTCGCCGCGGCGCTCCCGCTGCTGGAGGTCATGGGCGCGCGCATCGTGCACTGCGGTGGCCCCGGGCTCGGCCAGGCGGCGAAGGTCTGCAACAACATGGTGCTCGCGGTCTCGCAGATCGCCGTCGCCGAGGCCTTCGTGCTGGGGGAGCGGCTCGGGCTCGAGCACCAGGCGCTGTTCGACGTCGTCTCGCAGGCATCCGGACAGTGCTGGTCGATCACCACCAACTGCCCTGTTCCCGGGCCTGTGCCCACGAGCCCGGCCAACCGCGACTATCAGCCCGGCTTCGCGGGGGCGCTCATGGCGAAGGACCTCGGCCTCGCGCTGCAGGCCATCGAGCAGACCTCGACCGACGCACGCATGGGCCGGCTCGCTCAGGAACTGTACGCCGCCTTCGCCGCCGGCGACGGTGCGTCCCGGGACTTCTCCGGCATCATCACCGACATCCGCGACGGCGTCGTGTGATGATCGGTACTTCGACGGAGAGGGCGATATGACCGAGTACGAGACGATCCTGGTCGAGCAGCGCGGACGGGTCGGGTGGATCACCCTGAACCGTCCTGAGGCGCTGAACGCGCTGAACAGCCGGCTTGCGGAGGAGGTCACCGCCGCCGCCGTCGCTTTCGATGCCGACGAGGGCGTGGGAGCCATCGTGGTCACCGGCTCGGAGAAGGCTTTCGCTGCCGGTGCCGACATCAAGGAGATGGAGGGCATGTCCGCTGCGGAGATGCTCGAGACGGACCACTTCGGCGTCTGGCATCAGTTCGCGGCTGTGCGCACCCCGGTGATCGCGGCCGTCTCCGGGTTCGCCCTCGGCGGCGGGTGCGAGTTGGCGATGATGTGCGACATCATCCTGGCCGCCGACAACGCGAAGTTCGGTCAGCCCGAGATCAACCTCGGCGTCATCCCCGGAATGGGCGGCACGCAGCGCCTGATCCGCGCGGTCGGCTATTACAAGGCGGCGGAACTCGTGCTGTCCGGGCGCTTCATGGGAGCGGAGGAGGCGGAACGCGCCGGGCTCGTGTCCCGGGTCGTGCCGGCATCCGATCTCCTCGCCGAGGCGACGAAGCTGTCCGACACGATCGCCTCGAAGTCGCTCCCGTCGGTGTACGCCGCGAAGGCCGCACTCGACGCCGCGATGGAGACGACTCTGGCCGAAGGTCTCGCCCACGAGAAGCAGGCTTTCGCCGCGCTGTTCGACACCGCAGACCAGAAGGAGGGCATGTCGGCCTTCCGGGAGAAGCGGTCGCCCGACTTCCGGAACCGCTGATCCGCTGATCCGCTGACCTGATGAGCGCGGGACTCGAGGGGCGGTCAGTCGCGGAGGGTGTCGACGATCTTCGTGATGCGGCGCTCGCGCGTCGCGTCCTGCTTCGCTTCGGCGACGGAGCGCGCGTGCTCCTTGCGGACGGAGTAGGACAGGGCGTCGAAAGCGGCGCGCACCCCGGGGTCGGCATCCAGAGCAGTGGCGAGCTCGGGCGGAACGTCGACCGTGCGCTCGGCCGAATCCACGCGGATCACGGCATCGACCTCCTGCCCGATCTCGAGTCCGAGGTCGGCGCGCACGGCTTTGCTGAAGCCGATCATGTTCTCGCTGCCTATGCGGGCCACGCGAAGCCGCGCCGTGCGTCCGCCGATGGTGACGGCGACGGGGAAGGCCTTGCCGGCACCGAGCGACGCGACCTGCTCGTCCGTGAGCAGGATCGCCGCAGCGGGGCCGCGGCCGGTGAGGACGGTGTGCAGCCGCAGTTCGCTCATGCCGAAAGAGTACGCCCGGGAGCCTCGAATTCGGCGGCCAGGATCGCGTTGCGCTCCACGATCAGTCGGCGCATGTACGCGCGCAGGAACATCGCATCGACAACGCGGCCGAGCGGGCCGAACGGCGAGCGGAACGTGACGGTGTCGTGCATGAGCGTGCCGGCCGGATGCTCCTCGAACCGGTGCTCGTGCAGGAAATCCCGGAAGGGGCCGGCGATCTGGCGGTCCGAGAACCCGCGCGGGGGATCGACGTCGAACACGATCGACCGCAGGCGGAAGGGGATGCCGAAGTGGCGCGCCCGCCACGTCGCCGTCGAGCCCTCGGTGAAGACCCCGCTTGACGGTGCTTCGATCATCGTCTCGCCGTACCGGGCCATGCTCTTCACGTGGAGCCCGGGGTCGAGCGAGGCGGCGAACACCTCGGCCGGCGGGGCCGCGACGACCGTCTCGAGCGCGAACCGCGCCATGTCAGAGGGCGTCGGGCTGTGGACGCGGATCGGCGAAGTCTCCGGCGTCCTTGCGCAGGCGGGCGACGATCGCGACGAGCTCGGCCGCGTCGTCGCGGCTCATGCCGGGGTCGGCGAAGACCTCGGAGTTCAGCGCCTGGGTGGCCCGTTCGACCAGCTCTCGACCGGCATCCGTGAGTGCGAGGAGTGCGGCGCGTCCGTCGTGCGGATGCGGCTCCCTGGCGATGAGCCCGTCGCGGACCAGGCGTTCCGCCGTGCTGGTCACCGTGGTCGGATGCACCTGGAGGCGGGCGACCACGCTCGACAGGGGGAGGCGGCCGGCGCGGCTGAACGCCAGCAGGCGCAGCACCTCGAACCGGGCGAAGCTGAGCGCGAACGGCTTCAGCGCCGCATCGACCCGGGCGAGCAACAGCTGCTGGGCCCGCATGACCGAGGTGACGACGGCCATGCCGTCGGCGGCATCCGTCCATCCGTGAGCGAGCCACTGCCGCTTGGCTTCGGCGAGCGGGTCCACGGGGAGAGGGCGGGGTCGGGTCACGTCTCTACGGTACCGGCGGGGGAGGACGGGGGGACCGCGGCGCGCACGGCCGCCGCAGTGTGGAGTATGTATACATTGTCGGCGGAAACGGCGGCTCCTAACCGTGATTACCTCCGTTTTTGGCTACATAGAGCCCGATGCGGATAGACTCGGGCTGTCGTGAGGAGCATTCGATGAAGATCTTCGTCCTGGTCAAAGAGGTGCCGGACACCTATGGCGATCGCAAGCTGAATCTCGAGACCGGACTCGCCGATCGTGCGGCCGGTGATGTCGTCCTCGACGAGATCACCGAGCGGGCGCTCGAGGTCGCGCTCAGCTTCGCCGACAAGAACGAGGGCACGGAGGTCGTCGCCTTGTCGATGGCTCCCGCCGGCTCGACCGCCTCGGTGCGCCGGGCGCTCGCGATCGGCGCCGCATCGGCCGTGCACATCGCCGACGAACAGCTCGCCGGCGCCGACCTCGGTCTCACCGCCGAAGTGCTCGCCGCGGCCATCCGCCGCGGTGCGCCGGATCTCGTCATCACCGGCAACCTGTCGACAGACGGCTCCGGCGGCGTCATCCCGGCGATGCTCGCCGAGCACCTCGGATTCGCCCAGGCCACCGCGCTCAGCTCCGTGGAGATCACCGACTCCGAAGTCTCCGGCACCCGCGCCGCCGACGCCGGCGGGCAGCCCGTCTCGGCCCCGTTGCCCGCGGTGATCTCGATCACCGAGGCGCTCCCCGATGCGCGCTTCCCCAACTTCAAGGGCATCATGGCGGCGAAGAAGAAGCCCCTCGAGGTGCTCTCGCTCGCCGACCTCGACGTCTCGGCAGATCCGTCCGCCGCTCCGCGGACGATCATGACCGCCGTGTCGGAGAAGCCCCCGCGGGCCGCCGGCGTGAAGATCACCGATGAAGGCGACGCGGCCGACAAGCTCGTCGAGTACCTCGTGCAGAACAGGCTGGTGTGAGATGACCTCGTCCGAGAACCCGATCCTCGTCCTCATCGACGTCGACCCGTCCGGCTATGTCGCGAGCAGCACGGCGGCACTCATCGGCGCGGCCTCGACGATTGGCTCGCCCGTGGCGCTCATCGTCGGTGGCAGCCCGGCCGCGGTGGATCAGGCCGCTGCGGCAGGAGCATCGGTCGTGCTCACCGCCGACGGCGACCCGTCCGTGCTCACCGTGCCGATCGTGGATGCCCTGCAGGCCGCGGCCGCACAGGTGCGCCCCGACGCCGTGCTGATCTCGAACTCGATCTCCGGCCGCGATGTCGCCGGGCGCTTCGCGGCGCGCACGAAGAGCGCCCTCTCGGTGGATGCCGTGGGCGTCTCCCGTGACGACGAGGGCGTCGTCGCCCACCATTCCGTCTACGGCGGGGCATACCTCGTCGACTCGGCCGCGACCTTCGGCACTCCGGTGATCACGGTGCGTCAGGGCGCGGTGGATGCGCGCGCCGAGGCCGTGCCGTCGCACTCGGTCGAGGTGCTCGACGTCGCCCCGTCCGGCGCGGTCGCCGCGACGGCCGGTCCGGTCGAGGCTGTCGAGGTCGCCTCCTCCCGCCCCGAGCTGCGCGGAGCCACGCGGGTCGTCTCCGGTGGACGCGGCCTCGCGTCGAAGGAGAAGTTCGTGCTCGTCGAAGAGCTCGCCGATGCGCTCGGCGCTGCCGTCGGTGCGTCCAGAGCCGCCGTCGACGCGGGATACATCCCGCAGTCGCACCAGGTCGGTCAGACCGGCGTCTCGGTGTCTCCGCAGCTGTATGTCGCTCTCGGCATCTCGGGTGCGATCCAGCACCGCGCGGGCATGCAGACCTCCAAGAACATCGTCGCGATCAACAAGGACCCGGAGGCACCGATCTTCGACGTCGCCGACTTCGGCATCGTCGGGGACGTGTTCGCGGTGGTCCCGAAGGTGATCGCCGCCCTCGAGGCGCGGAAGAAGTAGTCATGGCGACGCGGATGCTGCGACGCGGTCTGCCGCGTGTGCCGGGCGGGGAGCCGTGGCCCCCGGCCGATGCCGTGGTGTCGGATGCGGTGGTGTCGGATGCGGTGGCGGAATCGTCGGTCGCACCGGTCGCACCGGTCGCCGACGTCGGTGCCGAGCCGGTCCCCGTGGCGGCGACGACGGATGCTGTCGCCGAGGCGGAAGGGGCAGGTGCCCCGGTCGCAGCTGCGTCTCCGGTTGTCGACGCCGCGGTGAGTGGTGGATCGCGTATCCGTCGCGGGCTGCCGCGCGTGCCGGGTGGCGAGCCGTGGCCTCCAGCGGACGTTGCCCTTCCTGGCCAGCCCGCTGCTGCGCGTGCTGCTAGCTCCGCGGTCGGTACGGCCTCGGTCTCCGACTCGAGCGCGACCGCGGCCCCGGTCATTGCGTCGGGAGCGACCCCGGTCGTTGAGCGAGCGCAGCGAGACGAAACGCCCCGAGTCACAGAACCTTCCATGTCTGCTGGCACCAGCATCCGTCGAGGGCTTCCGCGCATCGCGGGAGGGGAGGCCTGGCCGCCCGCGGGAACTGTCCCGGTGGCGGACGTTTCGTCTCGGTCGGCTTCGCCGTCCTCGCTCAACGACCGGGTGGTGGAGGCGGACTCGCTCAACGACCGGGTGGTGGAGGCGGACTCGCTCAACGACCGGGGGGCGGCCGCCGGTTCCGCCCTGGTCGTCCCGGTCCTCGCCGACCTCGACACCCCGCTGCCGTGGACTCGTACCGTCTGGAGAGGTCGCGCTCCGCGCCACGTCGCCGAGACTCCGTCGTCGGGTCGCCCGCGTCCGACCTGGCCGCAGGCGATCGCGGTCCTGTTCGGCGCCGCGGCACTCGGGGTGCTGGCGGGCGCCGCCATCGCCTTCGTGCGGGCGCTCCTGAGCTTCCCGTTCATGCAGGACTTCCTCGCGGCGTTCCCCGGCGAGTACGAGCCGGCGATCGCGGTCGAGCCGGGCTTCGCGCCGTGGGTCAACTGGGCGCACTTCTTCAACATGTTCCTGATCGTGCTGATCATCCGCTCGGGGCTGCAGGTGCGCACCGAGAAGCGGCCGACGGTGTTCTGGACGCCGCGCGGAAACGCGAAGGGCAAGATCAGCCTGAATCTCTGGTTCCACCAGGCGCTCGACATCCTGTGGCTCGTCAACGGCGTGATCTTCGTCGTGCTGCTGTTCGTCACCGGGCACTGGGTGCGGATCGTGCCGACGAGCTGGGAGGTCTTCCCGAACGCACTGTCGGCGGCCCTGCAGTACGTCTCGTTCGACTGGCCGCACGAGAACGGCTGGAACAACTACAACAGCCTGCAGCAGCTCGCGTACTTCGTGACCGTGTTCATCGCGGCGCCGCTGGCGGCGATCACCGGGTTCCGCATGTCGGGGCTGTGGCCGAAGAAGGCCGAGAAGCTGTCCAAGGCGTACCCGGTGGAGTGGGCGCGCGCGCTGCACTTCCCGATCATGCTGTACTTCGTGGCGTTCATCATCGCCCACGTCGCGCTCGTGATGCTCACCGGATTCCTGCGCAACCTGAACCACATGTTCGCGTCGCAGGATGCGGCCACCTGGACCGGGTTCTGGGTCTTCATCCTCTCGCTCGTGGTGATCGCGCTCGCCTGGGTGGCCGCCCGCCCGCTGGTGCTCGCGCCGATCGCGAAGGTGTTCGGCAAGGTCTCGGGGCGCTGAGGAGGATTCCTCCACGAGGGTGTTGACACCTAACCAAGCAAACGCTTGACTGACAAGGTGTTCGCGCCTCTCGCCTTCTTCTCCTTCGTCCGCCTCGACGACCGCTCGCTGCATGGGGACTACAACCGGTGGCATCAGCTCGACCATCGTCCGGAGAACCTCGCGCTCCCCGGCGTGGCCTGGGGTGACCGGTGGGATGTCCGCCCGGAATACGCCGAGCTCGCCGACGGGTCGCTTTCCGGCGCCGTCGACTTCGTCGCCATGTACTGGTTCCGCGATCCCGTGGACGAATCGGTCGCAGCCTGGGACGCCCTCGGCGAGGCGTCGTTCCAGTGGGGGCGCGGTCCGCTGATCCCCGGCATCCACCGGCCGATGCTGGCGTTCTTCCGTCCGGTCAAGGGGTACGCCGCCGCGCGGGCGCTGGTCGACCCGGAGGTGCTGCCCTACCGTCCGCACCGTGGGATCCACATCACCGCGACCCGGTTCACCGATCCGCACGGGGGCGAGACACACGAGGCGCACCGTCGCGAGGACCGCGAGCTCATCCCCGCTCTGCTCGATGTCGACGGCGTGGCCGGAGCCTGGACGTTCTCGTACAGCCACCCGCAGCGGCACTCATCGCTGCCGTTCGACGAGACGCCGGCCGATCCGCCCGGGAGCATCCGCATCCGCCTGGTGTACCTGGAAGACGACCCCACCGACGTGACCCCGCGGCTCCGCGCGGTCGAGGACGGCTTCCCCGAGGCGGGGGAGCGGATGCTGTCCACCCCGGTCAAGACGATCATCCCCTGGCAGGACTGGTGAGCGAGGCGCTGGAGCGGCGCCTGCAGGTGCTGGAGGACCGCGCCGAGATCGCCGATCTCATCGCGCGGTACGGCCCCGCTGCGGATTCCGGTGATGCCGACGCGGTCGCGGCGCTGTGGGCACCGGGCGGCACCTATCAGTTCGATGACACGGTGCTCGAGGCCGACGACATCCGCTCGCTCGTGTCGATCCCGACGCACGTGGAGTACATGCGTCGCGGGTGCGCGCACATCGTCTCCGCGCCGCGCATCGAGATCGACGGCGACGACGCCGTGGCGGTGACGCACTCGGTCGTGATGCTGCGCGAGGGCGAGCGCTGGATCGGCGAACGGGTCAGCGCGAACCGCTGGGAGCTGCGCCGCACGGCCGATGGATGGCGGGTGCAGCGCCGTCGCAACCGTCTGCTCGACGGAGACGGAGCCGCCCGGGAGCTGCTGGCCCGCTGAGGTGTCCGGGTCAGCGCTCGAAGCGGCTGAGGGGGGTCTCGCCTGCCGCGGCGAGGCGCGCGAGCGTGCGGGCCCGGGGGCCGAGGGCGCTGCCGAAGCGCACGTCCCAGGACTCGTGTGTGTCGTCGCCCAGGGCGATGCGGGCGTGGTGCGGCCAGTTCGGGTCGTCGAGCGCCTGTCGCCCGAGGAGCACCAGGTCGGAGTCGCCGTCGTGGATGAGGCGGGCGGCCTGTTCCGGGTCGACGACGAGCCCGACGGTCGCCGTGCGCACACCGACCTCGTCGCGGATGCGGCGTGAGAAGTCGGCGTGGAAGGCGAAGCCCCGACGGATGCGGGTGTCGACCGTGCGGTCGGTGGTGATCCCACCCGAGGAGGTGTCGATCACGTCGACGCCCGCGGTGGCGAGTCGACGCGCCACCTCGACCGTCTCGTCGATGCCCAGCCCGCCCTCGGCTCCGTCGACCGACGAGATGCGGAACGAGAGGGGGACGCCGCCGCCGATCGCGTCGCGGACTGCGGCGACGACCTCGAGCGGATAGCGCAGACGGTTCTCGGGGCTGCCCCCGTAGTGGTCGGTGCGCCGGTTCGACACGGGGGAGAGGAAGGAGTGCAGGAGGTAGCCGTGCGCGCCGTGGAGCTCGACGAAGCGGAACCCGGCAGCCACCGCGCGGGCGGCCGCGTCGTGCCAATCCTGCACGGACCGGGCGATCTGCGCCGTGGTGAGTGCGGCGGGGACGGCATGACCCGGGCCGGCGGACAGGGCGCTCGGGGCGACGAGGGGCCAGGGGCCGAATCCGGCCGACGCATCCTCG
>NZ_JARE01000055.1:0-24652 GCF_000708325.1 Microbacterium sp. Cr-K20
GATCCCGGTACCGACCCGGGCACCGATCCCGGTACCGATCCCGGTACCGATCCCGGGACTGACCCAGGGACGGATCCCGGCACCGACCCCGGCACCGACCCGGGCGAGACGCCGTTCTCCCCGGCGATCGAGGTGTTCCTGGCTGACGGCACGACCCCGGCGACCGGCACGGCCCTCAAGGCCGGCGACAAGGTCGTCGTGAAGGGCTCGGGTTACGACCCGGCGGCCAACGTCGGCGGGCGCGGGGTTCCGATCCCGAAGGACTTGCCGCAGGGCACGTATGTGGTGTTCGGCAACTTCGCCTCGGCGTGGCAGCCCTCGACCGGTGCCGCGTCGTCGACCCGCTCGGTCGGAGCGCAGGTGTGGGCGCTGTCCGAGGGTGTGCTGAACCAGGTTCCTTCGCAGTATCAGGGTGCGATCCGCGCACAGTGGGTCGACATCGCGGATGACGGCACGTTCCAGGCGACCCTGACGCTGAAGGACGCGGCAGCGACCCCCGGCTCGTACGGCGTCTACACCTACGGTGCCGGCGGAGTTACCAACGCCGCACAGGAGCGGAGCGTCGCCCTGACCTACTCCGAGACCGCTGTCGCTTCCGCGACCGTGAAGACCGCGACCGCGAAGGACGGGCTGACCGTCACCGCATCCGGTTCGAAGCTGGGCGCGATCACCGGTGCGTACGCCGCACTGATCGAGGCCGGAACTGAGGCGGAGGTCACCTCGGGCGGCGGGTTCCTTGCGATGCAGTACGTGCGGGGAATCACGGGCGGCGCGTTCACCGTCGATCTGACGGCGGCCGCCGACACGCTGGACCGCACCAAGTCCTACGAGGTCATCGTCTGGAAACAGCACACGATGCCGAACGCCGACACCATCTATGCGCGCGGCGCCGTCACGATCAGCGATGCCGAGTGGGACGCGCTCGTCGACCCCACCTTCTCCCCGGCGATCGAGGTGTTCCTGGCCGATGGCACCACGCCGGCCGGCACCGCTGCTCTCAAGGCGGGCGACAAGGTCGTGGTGAAGGGCTCCGGCTACGACCCGGCGGCCAATGTCGGCGGTCGCGGGGTCCCGATTCCGAAGGACCTGCCGCAGGGTACCTACGTGGTGTTCGGCAACTTCGCTTCCGCGTGGCAGCCGTCCACCGGTGCAGCGTCGTCGACGCGCTCGGTCGGAGCGCAGGTCTGGGCGCTCTCCGAGGGTGTGCTGAACCAGGTTCCTTCGCAGTATCAGGGTGCGATCCGCGCACAGTGGGTCGACATCGCGGATGACGGCACGTTCGAGGCGACCCTGACTCTGAAGGACGCGGCAGCGACCCCGGGTGCGTACGGCATCTACACGTACGCAGCGGGTGGCGTGGTCAACGCCGACCAGGAGCAGAGCGTCGCGCTCAACTACGGCGACACTGCGGGCCTCACCGCCACGGTGAAGGCGGCGACGGCGAAGGACGGCCTGACCGTCACGGCGGCGGCCTCGAAGCTCGGTGACATCACGGGTGCATATGTCGCGCTGATCGAGAAGGGCACCGAGGCGGATGTGACGGCCGGCGGCGGATTCCTCGCGATGCAGTACGTGCGGGGCATCATCGGCGGCGCGTTCAGCGTCGACCTGACGGCTGCGGCCGACAAGCTCGACCGCACGAAGTCCTACGAGCTCATCGTCTGGAAGCAGCACACGATGCCGGGCGCCGACACCATCTACGCCCGTGCCACCCCGCCGGTCAGTGATGAGCAGTGGAACGCGATCTTCCCGGAGGGCCCCGCCCTCGGCGCGACCGTGAAGACGGCGACGGCGAAGGACGGTCTGACCGTCACGGCCGCGGCCTCGAAGCTGGGCGACATCTCCGGCGCGTACGCCGCGCTGATCGAGAAGGGCACCGAGGCGGATGTGACGGCGGGTGGCGGATTCCTCGCGATGCAGTACGTGACGAAGATCACGTTCGGCGCGTTCGCGGCCGATCTCACGACGGCGGCGAAGAACCTCGACCGCACGAAGTCGTACGAGGTGATCGTGTGGAAGCAGCACACGATGCCGACCGCCGACACGATCTACGTGCGTGGCGATGTGACGATCACGGACGCCCAGTGGCGCACACTGTTCGGCGAGAAGCCCACCGACCCGAAGCCGCCGACGACGCCGACGACTCCGCCGGCCAGCGTGCCCGGTGGTTCGCTCCGGTGGGCGATCTCCTCGGACTTCGCCAAGTACGTCACGGGCGGCATCGCGCAGGGGACGATCTCGGTCTCCGACGGCGCGACGCGCTCGGGCAGCCAGTTCCAGTTCGGGCAGACCGTCGGGGGAGACTTCGACGTGAAGACCGGGCTCGGCAGCGTCGTCTACCGGGGATCGGTGCGCTTCACGGGACACCACGGTGTGCTCGACGTGACGGTGTCGAACCCGCAGATCCGCATCACCTCGGCGGGCGCGGCGACGCTGTCCGTGACAAGTGGCGGTGCCCAGGTGCCGTTCGCGACGCTCGACCTCTCGCGGGCCGCGCGCGTCTCGGCGAACGGTGCCGTCACCTACACCGCGGCTCCGGCATCGCTCACCGCGGCCGGACGCGATCGGGTGCTGTCGGGGTACTCGACCGACCTGAACCCGGTCACGTTCACGATCGGCTCCGTCGCCGCGGCGCCTGCCGGGAACACGGGCACCGTGGCTGCGGCCGCCGTGAAGGCGAAGACGACCCTGCCCGCGGCACCGCCGGCATCGGACGGCATCGACGTCGACGCGGAGAACCTCGCTGCGCTCGAGTCCGGGCAGTCGGCCACGATCACCGCATCCGGATTCCAGCCGAACGAAGAGGGCATCAAGGTCGTCGTGTACTCGACCCCGGTGCTTCTCGACACGGTGACCGCGGATGCCGCGGGCGTCGCGACCTGGTCGGGCACGCTGCCCGCCAGCCTCGAAGACGGCGCGCACACGCTCACCCTGCAGGGCTCGGTCGACCGTGGTCTGGCGTTCACGCTCACCCGCGCGAAGACGGTGATCGGTGCGTGCACGGTCGAGGGCGCCACGCTTCAGTGGGGCTACAAGGAGTCGTTCCGCACGTACATCGAGGGCATCGCGAAGGGCGGCTGGACCCTGACCGACGTCGAGTACCGCTACCCGGACTACGTGTGGGAGAGCGGCACCGGGTCGTTCGACGACAAGACGCTCGCCGGTGTCATCACCTATGGCGGCAGCATCACCTTCACCGGCCACGACGGCGCGCTGAACACGACGCTCGCGAACGCGCGGCTCGAACTCGCCGGCGACAAGGGCTACCTCGTCTTCGACGTGAGCGGCACCACGCAGGGTGGCGAGAGCGTCGACCAGAAGGCAGTCCGCCTCGCAGAGTTCGCCCTCGGTGATGCCGCGGTCGTCGACGGGAAGCTCTCGCTCGACGCCATCCCGACGACGCTCACCGAGGCGGGGGCGGCCGCGTTCGGCACCTACGCCGCCGGCGAGGCGCTCGACCCGGTGACCGCGGTCATCCCGGTCGACGCCGAGTGCGACGTCGCGGTGGAGGAGGAGGCCGAGGTCGACTCCGAAGCCACCACCGCCGTGACCGCCGTGACCGAGCCGGCAGACGAAGACGGCGCCCCGGTATGGCCGTGGATCGTCGGCGGCCTGGTTGTCGTGGCGCTCGCAGCGACCGGCGGTGTGCTGATCGCCCGACGCAACCGCAAGGACGAGACGGCCGAGACGACGACCGAGGTCTGAGTCGAGAGCCCCGGTACGGATGTCGGGAGGAAGTACGGATGCAGGGAGCAATCGGCCTGATCGCTCCGGCATCCGTACTTCCTCCCGACAAATGCTCGCCTCGCAGGGCCGGGACCGGCGCGACGCCCGCTGAACCGGTTCCCGCCATCCGCCGACGGTGGGACAATGGAGGTATGGCCCCCACCGACTCCCACCAGACCGTCGAAGCGACCGTGCGCCGTGTGCCGCGGTACGGCGTGCTCATGGGCATCGGCGTCGTGCTCGGCATCATCGCCGCCGGCATCCTCACCTGGACGGGCAGCTTCGATGAGTCGCAGGCCCTCGACATCGTCTACCCGCCGGGTCAGGTCTTCGGCTTCCTGCTGCTGTGGACCGTGCCGATCGGCATCGCCCTGGGTGGCGTCACGGGCCTCGTGATGGAGCGCATCGCCCGTCGGCACGATCGCGTCGTGCAGGTCGACCGCGAGACCGTCGTCGAGGACTGACCCCCTCCGCACCTGCTTTCCCGCCGAGCGCACGGCTTGTTGCCGAGCGCACGGTGTGTCCACGCGCGTAAGCCGTGCACTCGCGAGTATCCCGCGCACTCGCACCCCGACGCCGAGCATCCCGACACGGAGCGCCACGACGCGGAGCACCCCGCGCCCTCCGCCGAGCGCACGGCTTGTTGCCGAGCGCACGGCTTTAGCGCGCGAGCATCCCGTGCACTCGTGAGCAACCCGTGCACTCGGCGCCCATCGGCACCCTCAGCGGATACGTCGGGCGCGAGAGCTACGCCAGCTCGGCGATCACGGGGCGGATGGCGGTGTCGAAGGCCACCACGTCGCGGCGCAGACCGTCGGTCACCGCGACCGTGAGGTCTCCGATCCACCAGATGCCGCGCTGCGACAGCGGCAGCACCTGCACGTTCAGCTCGAACGAGTGCGCGCGACGGCCGACCTCGCGCTCGAACTCCGCGATCGCGCTCGCATAGGCGCGGTAGGCGTCGCCCCCGGTGTGGCTCTTCATCGAGCTCACATACCGGTCGTGCGCGGCGTGCGCGTAGAGGAGAGCGGATGTCGCCTGCGGGGCGATGGCCGTGGCGAGCTCCTCCGCGCCGGTGGCGGGCAGGGCCACGAGGGTGTCGAACCCGTCGATGAGTTCGAGCGGCACGTCCGAGGGATGTGCGCGCGGTTCGACCGTCATGTCCCAGTAGCTCCGCCACTGCTCCTCCACCGCGGGCGAGGCATCGGTCGCGTCCGGCGCGCGCACGGCGAGATCGCGGAGGGCCGGAAGGTCCTCCGGCGCCCGGATCCCGAGCTGCTGGCGCAGCGCGAGCGCGACGAGCACCGGAACGCTCGCGTCTTCGCGGATGAGCCACTGCGGCTTGTCGGCCATGGCCCCATCGTAGGCGGGGAGAGCGTCCGGATCCGAGGTCGTCTCTCGCGGAGAGTCGGACCGCCTGTGGGCGGTAGGCTGGGGGCGTGGCTGCCTCCCCCACCAATCCCTATTCCGAAGCCGGCGTCGACACCGCTGCAGGTGATCTCGCCGTCGAGCTGATGAAGTCTTCCGTGCGCGCGACGCACGGCCCCGAAGTGCTCGGCGGTGTCGGCGGGTTCGCCGGCCTGTTCGACGCCAGCGCGCTGCGCGACTTCCGTCGCCCGCTGCTCGCGACCAGCACCGACGGCGTCGGCACGAAGGTCGCGATCGCGCAGGCCATCGACAAGCACGACACGATCGGGCAAGACCTGGTCGGCATGGTGGTCGACGACATCGTCGTGGTGGGCGCGAAGCCGCTCTTCATGACCGACTACATCGCCTGCGGCAAGGTCGTTCCCGAGCGCATCGCCGACATCGTGCGCGGCATCGCCGAAGCGTGCTCGGCGACGGGCACCGCGCTGGTCGGCGGCGAGACCGCAGAGCACCCCGGACTGCTCGGCCCGCGCGACTACGACGTCGCGGGCGCGGCCACCGGCGTGGTCGAGGCTGATGCCATCCTCGGCGCGGATCGCGTGCAGGACGGTGACGCCGTGATCGCGGTCGCCTCCAGCGGACTGCACTCCAACGGCTACTCGCTCGTCCGCCACATCGTCACGCGTGCCGGCATCGGCTACGGCGACAACGCCGCCGACTTCGGCACCACCTGGGGGGAGGCCCTCCTCGAGCCGACCCGCCTCTACACTCTTCCCCTGCTGCGTCTCATCGAGCAGCTCGGCGGCGGCGTCCACTCGCTCAGCCACGTCACCGGCGGCGGCATCGCGGCGAACCTCGCGCGCGTGCTCCCGCAGGGCAGCTGGGCCGAGGTCGACCGCAGCAGTTGGTCGCCGAGCCCCGTCTTCCGGGTGCTCAGCGACATCGCCGGCTCCACGCTGGAGTCCGCGGAGGGCACCTGGAACCTCGGCATCGGCTTCCTCGCCGTGGTGGCCGCAGACAAGAAGGATGCCGCGATCGCGGCGCTGAACGCCGAGGGCATGCCCTCGTGGCAGGTCGGGACCGTCGGCTTCGGCCCGCGTCCGGCCGGCGAGTTCGAGCAAGGCGCCAAGGGCGTCGACGGTGGAGCAGTGCGCCTGGTCGGCGCCTACGCGGACGGAGCGAAGTAAGAGCCCATGTGCGGCATCGTCGGAATGGTGGGCTCTGCCCCGGTCAATCAGGACATCTACGACGCACTCCTGCTGCTGCAGCACCGCGGCCAGGATGCGACGGGCATCGCGACCGCCGAGGCGAACGGCGTGATGCACAACGCCAAGGCGCAGGGCATGGTCCGCGAGGCGTTCCGCACCCGTGACATGCGGGCGCTGCTCGGCAACGTCGGCCTCGGCCACGTGCGCTACGCGACCAAGGGCACCGCCTCGAACGAAGAGGAGATGCAGCCGTTCTACGTGAACGCGCCGTACGGCATCATCCTCATCCACAACGGCAACCTCACGAACACGCGTGAGCTCACGGCCGACATGGCCAAGCGCGACCGCCGTCATCTCAACTCGTCGAGCGACACCGAGCTGTTGCTCAACGTGCTCGCCGGCGAGCTGCAGAACACGACGTCGACGGTCGACCTCGACGCCGAGCGGGTGTTCGAGGCCGTCGCCCGCACGCACGAGCGCATCGAAGGCGCCTACGCCGTGATCGCCGTGATCGCCGGATACGGGCTGCTCGCATTCCGTGACCCGTTCGGCATCCGTCCGCTGATCCTGGGGCGTCGTCCCTCGACGGTCCCCGGTGCGGAGGGCAAGGACGAGTGGGTCGTCGCCAGCGAGTCGCTCGTGCTCGAGAACGGCGACTACGAGGTCGTCCGCGAGGTCGAGCCCGGCGAGGCTGTCTTCATCACCAACGACGGCGAGCTGTTCTCCCAGCAGTGCGCCACGGCCGCGACGCTCGCGCCCTGCGCCTTCGAGTACGTCTACCTCGCGCGTCCCGACTCGGTCATGAACGGCATCTCGGTGTACGAGTCGCGTCTGCGCATGGGCGACCGCCTCGCCGACACGATCGCCAAGCACGTGCCGATGGACAAGATCGACGTCGTCATGCCGATCCCCGACTCCTCGCGGCCCGCCGCGATGGAGGTCGCGCGCAAGCTCGGCATCGAGTACCGCGAGGGCTTCTACAAGAACCGCTACGTCGGTCGTACCTTCATCATGCCGGGGCAGGCGGTGCGCAAGAAGAGCGTGCGCCAGAAGCTCAACGCGATGTCGACCGAGTTCCAGGGCAAGAACGTGCTGCTGATCGACGACTCGATCGTGCGGGGGACGACCTCCAAGGAGATCATCCAGATGGCGCGGGATGCCGGTGCCGCCTCGGTGACCTTCGCCTCCGCGGCTCCGCCGGTGCGGCATCCGCATGTCTACGGCATCAACATGCCCTCGCGTCACGAGCTCATCGCCCACGGGCGCACGATCCCCGAGATCGCCACCGAACTCGGCTGCGATCACCTCGTCTACCAGGAGGTCGAAGACCTCAAGGCCGCGATCATCGAGGGCTCCGTCCTCACCGACCTCGACATGAGCTGCTTCGACGGCCGCTATGTGACGGGCACGGTCTCGGACGAATACCTCGCGTGGGTGGAGGGGTCACAGACCTCATGACGATGCCGAGTGCACGACCGTTGTGGCACGGTCGGGCTCTCGCTCTGGTGGGGATCGTCCTCGTGGCGTTCTCGCTGCGGTCGGCGGTCGCCTCCCTGTCGCCGGTGATCGATCATGTCGCCGCCGACTTCCCGGTGCCGACTGCGGTCGTCGGTCTGATCGGCGCCGCCCCGCCCGTGTGCTTCGCGCTCTTCGGGCTGCTGACCCCGCTGCTCGAGCGGCGATTCGGTCTGGAGCGGATGGCGGTCGCCGCGATCACGCTGATGGCGCTGGGCATGCTGCTGCGCGGGTTCGCGGTGGATTCGACGAGCCTGCTCGCAGCGACGGTGGTCGTGTTCGCGGGCGTCGGTTCGGGCAATGTGCTCCTGCCGCCGCTGGTGAAGAAGTACTTCCCGGATCGGCTCGGGATCGTGATGACGATCTACTCGACCACGTTGGCGGTGTCGACGTTCCTGCCCCCGCTGGCGGCCGTTCCGGTTGCCGACACCCTCGGCTGGCGGGTGTCGCTGGGGATGTGGGGCATCGTCGCGGGGATCGCGCTCGTGCCGTGGGTCGCTCTGCTGCTCAAGAACGGGTCGCGCCGGGACGAGCCGGTGAAGACCGAGTTTCTCGTCCCCGACCCCACCGACGGAGTCGACGACTTCCAGGATGCGGTGGCGACCGCGACCGGCCCGATCTCCTCCCAGCCGGCGAACCGGCGTCACTTCGCTCGCCTGTGGCGACTGCCGCTCGCCTGGGCGCTCGCGGTCGTCTTCGGCGCCTCGTCGACCATGGCCTATGTCTCGTTCGCCTGGATGCCGACCATGCTGGTCGACATCGGCGGGGTGACCCCGGCGACCGCCGGGTTCCTGCTGTCCCTGTTCGCGCTGATCGGCCTGCCCTGCTCCCTGCTGGTGCCGATCCTCGTCGTCCGCTTCCAGGCCACGCGCCCACTCTTCTTCGTCGCCGTCATCGGCGGTCTGGTGGGGCTCACCGGTCTCCTGCTGTTCCCGACGGTCGCGCTGCCGCTGTGGGTGAGCATCTTCGGGCTCACGGCCATCATGTTCCCGCTGAGCCTCGTCCTGCTGAGCATCCGTGCCCGCACCTCGGAGAGTGCCGTCGCGCTGAGCGGTTTCGTGCAGAGCATCGGCTACGCGATCGCCGCCACCTTCCCGCTGCTGATCGGGCTGCTCCACGAGACGACCGCCGGCTGGCAGATCCCGTTGCTCGTGATCGCCGGTGTGCTGATCGTCGCGATCCCCGCGGGCATCGTCGCCGGGCGTCGCCGCACGGTCGAGGACGAGTGGGAGCGTCGGCACGGACGCTGGTGATCTCGGGGGTCAGCGTGCCGGAGCGTGGATGCCCGTCCATCACGGTGACACCTGGACACCCCCGCGCCGCATCGCCCCCGGACACGACGAAACACCCGCACGTGGTGCGGGTGTTTCGGAGTAGATCGGGCGGTCAGGCCTTCTCTAGCTCGTCCTCGTCTTCGTCTTCATACTCATCGGCCCACTTGTCGACGTAGGCGTCTTCGTCGGTCGGGTGAGCCAGCTCGCGCTCGAGCGCGGAGTAGTTCACCGACGGACTGTACGCCTTGAGTTCGCGGGCGATCTTGGTGTGTTTCGCCTTCTGACGGCCACGGCCCATGCGCGAGACCCCCTCACGAGTTAAGCTGCGGGCGGTGAGGCCCGAGGCATTCACGACACCGGCGAGAAGCCGGTAAGAGTAGCATTCAGAATAGCACGCGGGAAAGACGCTCTGGCCGAGGCCAGACTGGTGAAGGGAACGATCTTCATGACCGACAACACCTCCACTCCGTCCGATGAGGCCGCACAGAACGCGGCGCTGCAGAAAGCCGTCATCGTCGGCATGCAGCTGGACCAGGATCCGCATGTGATCCGCGAAGCGGTTCGGTATGCGCGACTGTTCGGTGTGCCGCTGGTCGTGGCGCACGTGGACGTCACTCGATTCGTCACCTATGAGGACCCGGACGGCTACGTGCACTCGGCACCGATCGACATCAACTTCGACGCGGGCGCCGCGGAGTTCGAAGCGGTCGAGGCCGCTGCCGCGAAGCTGCTGGCGGGGACGGATGTCACGTGGACGGCGCGTCAGCTCGTCGGTGACCCGGCGTTGGCGATCAAGCAGCTCGCCAACAAGCTCGATGCGCAGCTCATCGTCGTCGGCACCCGCAAGCGGGGTATCGGCGAGTCGATCCGCGAGTTCTTCACGGGCTCGGTCGCGGCGCGGCTCGCGCACCGGCAGCACCGCTCCATCCTGGTCGTCCCGCTCGGCGAGTCGGTGCCGGACGAGCAGAAGGAGATCTGGCCGGAGTCCTAGAGGACGCGGCACAGCAGAGGGCCCCGTCGGCTGTTCGCCGACGGGGCCCTCTGCATGTTCAGGATCCGGAGCTGCTCAGCGAGACCGTGACTCCGCGGGCCGCGTTGTCGAGGGCATCCTCCAGCTCGGTGACGACCGACGGAGACAGAGTGCCACCCTTCGCGAGGTGCGTGCGCAGGTCGGTGCGGACCCGTGCACGGAAGGCATTGATGACGGCATCCGCCCGGTGCATCTCTTCTCGGCTGACGAGCCGGGAGTCGTCGGTCGCCGTGCGGGGGCGGCTCTTGGCCGCCGTGCGCTCGCCCTTCTCGGCGGCGGCGAGATCGGCGCGGAGGCTCTTCATCGCGTCCTGGACGCTCTGGCGCACCTCGCTCGCGATCAGCCGCACCGAATCGGTGAGTCCTGCCTCGATGCCGGCGAGGTCGCCCTCGCGCGACGCGAGTTCGGCCCGCCCGGCCTCGGTGATCGCATAGATCGTGGTGCGGCCGTCGACGGTCTTCGTGACCAGTCCCTCCTCCTCGAGCTTCGCGAGGCGGGGATAGATGGTGCCGGCGCTGGGCGTGTACGTGCCGCCGGTGCGGTCGGTCAGCGACTGGATGATGCCGTAGCCGTGCTGTGGCGCCTCGGCGAGGAGCGACAGCAGATACAGGCGCAGGTCGCCGTGGGAGAAGACGGCGGGGCTCATGCTTCCCACTCCTCGTCTTCCGTGATCGAGGCCGGCGTGCGGCGGAGGACGGTGACGCCGCCGGAGACGGAGTTCGCGCGCAGGTCGACGAATCGTCCCGAGAGCTCGCCCTTCGTGCCCGTGTAGTTGCTGGGGCCGGTCGAGCTGCGCTCGACGCCGTCGATCAGCAGCCGTCCGCTCAGTGTGCGGACGACGTAGTTCGCGGCCAGCGACTCGTCGAGGCGCACGGTGGTGCCGCCCGAGACGGAGTTGATGTTGATGGTGTTCACGTCTCCCGCGGCATCCACGAGCGTCGAACCCGAGACGATGTCGACGGTCGCCTTGCGGATCGCACCCGTGACGGCCACGTCGCCCGAGACGCTGTTCGCGCTGATCGAGCCGGTGAGGCCGCGCACCTGCACGTCGCCCGAGACCGAGTTGACGGTGAGGTCGCCGATCAGGGTGTCGACGATGATGTCGCCCGAGACGGTGTTGAGGCGGGCGTCGTTGCGGAGGCCCGAGACGAGGGCGCCGGCGCTGACGACGCCGAGGTTCAGGGCGATCGCGCGGGGGACCGCGACACTCACCTCGGCACGGGGGCCGCCGGAGCCGAAGTTGCGGAACACCTCGAGGAAGTTGTCCCAGCCCAGCTGCGGGTGGTCGATCTCGACCTCGCCGTCGTGGGACTCGATGCGGAGGTCCTTGGTGGTGACGCCGTGCACCTCGATGCGGATGCCCGGTTCGTCGTGGGCGATGATGTCCACCTGTCCGCCGACGAGGCCCACCTTGAGGCGGGTGACGGACTCGATGTCGATGACGCGTTCCTCGCCCGGGGCGATGAGCCACTTCTCGGTCATGTGCTTCTCCTGTGTGTAGGGTCACGATATATCGTGTGTGGCCAGCGTAACACGATATATCTCGATTGT
This sequence comes from Microbacterium sp. Cr-K20, assembly GCF_000708325.1. Classification (NCBI taxonomy): domain Bacteria; kingdom Bacillati; phylum Actinomycetota; class Actinomycetes; order Micrococcales; family Microbacteriaceae; genus Microbacterium; species Microbacterium sp. Cr-K20. The sequence continues at coordinate 11,673 of NZ_JARE01000055.1, forward strand.
GTCAACCTCGCCGTGCGAAGTTCGGATGCAGCCTCATGCGGGAGGGGGTCGGTCGCTGCGGCGGCCGCGCGTCCGTGCAGGCGCCGTGGAGTCGACCGGTAGTCTTCGACGGAAGGACTTCGAGGGGAGAAGATGTGGCCGGGCGATCGACGAAGCAGCCCATCGCCGACCGAATGTACGAGGTGCTGCTGCATCAGTTCATGTCGGGAGAGCGGGCGGCGGGGCAGAGCCTGAACATCGGCGCCCTGTCGCGCGAACTGGACGTCAGCCAGACCCCCCTGCGTGAGGCGCTCGCGCGCCTGGAGCACACCGGGCTCGTCCAGCGCGAGGCGTTGCGCGGCTACCAGGTGGCCCCGGTCATGACGCGCGAAGAGGTCGAGCAGTTGGGGGAGGCCCGCGTTCTGCTGGAGCCCCGTCTCGCGTACGAGGCCGCTCTGCGCACGACGCCCGAGTTCCTGGAGGGGCTGCGTGAGGCGGTCGAGGACTTCCGCCGCTCGGCCGAGGTCGCGGACACCGAGACCGAGGGCTTCGACCTGTACTGGCGCAGCGACGCCCGCTTCCACATGATGATCGCGGCGCAGTCCGGCAACGCCTTCCTCGAGCTGTCGTACGCCGCACTCGGTGGGCAGATCCAGAGGTTCCGACTGTTCTCGAAGTTCGGACGCACGGGGGCCGTCAGTGCGGCGCCGGAACACGATGCGGTCTACGAGGCGATCAAGGCCGGCGACGCGGACGGCGCGGCCGAGGCGATGCGCCACCACATCGTGGGAGCGACCGAGAGGCTTCTCGAGGGCTGATCGGCCTGTCAGTTCCCCCGTTTCTGCGCTATACTATTTTTTGTGATGGCGCAGAACGAGGGACCCATGTCGACGCCGACGACCGGATCAGCGGGATCGTCGGGCTACGTCGCGCGTCCACTCGTGGAGGGCTTCCCCGGGAAATCGAGCTCGCACGGGGCCTTCGGCTGGAGCAGTCTGTGGCTCCTCGACGACGGCGTGCGCCGGGTGCTCATCGACGCCGGCCAGCCCGCGTACATCCCCCTCATCCACGCGGGCCTCGAGCGTCTCGGATTGACGACGGACGATGTGACCGACGTGCTGCTGACCCACATGCACTGGGATCACGTCTCGAACTTCCCCATGTTCGCCCACGCGACCACCTGGGTCGGTGAGAAGGAGCTGCGCTGGGCAGCGGATCAGCCTGCGGGCACCCCGTTCATCCCCGACCTGCACGTGCAGGAGCTCCTCCGTCGTACCGACCGTGTCGAGCGCATGGCCGCAGGGCAGGAGGTGCTTCCGGGCATCCACGCGATCGACAGCGCCGGGCACACCCCGCACCACCTCGCGTTCTACCTCGACCGTGCGGAGGAGAAGCGCGTGTTCGCGGGCGACGCGGTGAAGAACGTGTACGAGCTCGCCTCGGGGCGGGTCGATTCCACGCTGGACGCCGAGGCCAGTGCCGCGACGATCGCCGCGATGCGCTCGCTGCTGACCGACACCGGGGCCGCGCTCGTTCCCGGACACGATGTGGAGCTGCGCTGGGACGGACGCACCGCGCTGCGCCGGCATCCGCAGCGGGCGGAGATCGGGTTCTTCGCCGACGCATCGACGGGTGAAGAGGACCGCAGCATCGGCTGAGCGCCGATGCCGCAGGAGAGGATGACGATGACGACAGTGCTGTACACCGGCGGGACCGGACGGATGGGCCGGGTGATCCGCGAAGGACTCGCCTCCCGCTACGACCGCGTCGTGCTGTTCGCGCGCTCCGACGCCGACGAGCCTCTGTTCCCCGGGGAGCAGGTCGTGATCGGCGACCTCGGCGACCTCGATGCCCTCACCGCGGCTGCGGAAGGCGTCGACGTCATCGTGCACCTCGGCGGCATCGCCGATGAGGCCCCGTATGACAGCATCCGCACGGTCAACATCGACGGGACCTACCACGTCTACGAAGCCGCGCGGCGAGCAGGTGTGCGTCGCGTCGTCTACGCCAGCTCGAACCACGTCGTCGGCTTCCACCCCGCGAGCGAGGTCCTGGACGAGAGCGCGCCGCTGCGCCCGGACACCTTCTACGGGGTGTCGAAGGCGTTCGGCGAAGCCCTCGCCAGCCTGTACCACGACAAGTGGGGCGTCGAGTCGGTGCTCGTGCGCATCGGCACCTTCCGCCCGGCGCCCGAAGACAGACGCCAGCTCGGCCTCTGGCTCAGCTGGCGCGACGGCATCGAACTCTTCCGCTGCGCGATCGAGAGCGCTCCCGTGGGCTGCCAGGTCGTCTACGGCTGCTCGGCGAACACCGAACGCTGGTGGAACGGCGACGCGGGCTGGGCGGCCATCGGCTACGTGCCCCGCGACGACGCGGCCGACCACACCGACGCGGTGGACTTCAGCGCCCCCGCACCCACCTTGCACGGCGGCGCATTCGCCGCCCCCGACTACGAAGGAGGGATCTGGTGACGAAGACCGATTCCCACGACGTGCTGATCACCACCGCATTCCTCGAGCCCGGCGACGAGGTCGATCGGATGCTACGCGAGGCCGGCCTCACGACGCGGCACGAGCCCGAGCTGGCCCTGCTGGACGCCGACGACCGGGCCGGCGCGCTCTCCGGAGCCCGCGCCATCATCGCCGGCACGCGGCCGCTGGGTGAGGAGGAGTTCGCGCTCGCCCCCGCACTGCAGATCGTCGTACGCACCGGCGTCGGGTACGACAGCGTCGATGTGAAAGCCGCGACCGCGCGCCAGGTGCCCGTGTGTGTCACCCCCGGCGCCAACCGACAGGCCGTCGCCGAGCACGTCTTCGCGCTGGCGCTGGCCTGCGCCCGCCGCATCCCCGAGAACGTGAGCAACCTGGCCGCGGGCACGTGGCGGCAACTCACCGGACGAGAGCTGCAGGGGTCGACCCTCGGGATCCTCGGCCTGGGCTCGATCGGCAAGGCGGTGGCGACGATCGCCGCGGGCTTCGGAATGCACATCGTCGCGTACGACCCGTACTTCGATGAGGACTTCGCCGCGGCCCACGGCATCCGTCGTCTCGATCTGGACGACCTGCTGCGCGAGGCCGACTTCGTGACCCTGCACCTCTTCCTCGACGAATCCACGCGGAACCTCATCGACGCCTCCCGGTTGGCGATGATGAAGAGCGATGCGGTGCTCATCAACACCGCACGCGGGGGAATCGTCGACGAGGACGCGCTGGTGGACGCGGTGCGAGAGGGCCGACTCGGCGCCGCCGCGCTCGACGTCTTCGCGGACGAGCCCTTGAGCGCATCGAGCCCGCTCCTGCACACCCCCGGCATCCTCGCCACGACGCACGTCGCCGGCGCGACCCGCGAGGCACGCGGCGAATCCGGCCGGATGGCGGCCCGCAACGTGATCGCCGCGCTCCGCGGCGCTGCTCCGGAATACGTGGTCAACCCCGACTACGACGCGGTGTCGGCATGATCGTCGAGACCACGTCGGGGCCGGTACGCCTCGCGGCCAACCTGAAGTGGATGTTCACCGAGGTGCCGTTCGTCGAGCGGTTCGACGCGGCGGCCGAGGCCGGGTTCACGGCGGTGGAGTTCGCGTCGCCGTACGACCTCGCGCCGGCCGAGGTGCGGCGTCTGCTGGACGATGCGGGCCTGACGCAGATCCTCATCAACACCCCCGCCGGTGCAGCGGGCTCGCCCACCGCCTCGGGCGCGGCGTACGTGCCCGGAGCGGAGCAGGAGTTCCGCGAAGGCGTGCTGCGTGCGCTGGAGTACGCGGACGTCCTGGGCGCCGGCGTCGTGCACGCGATGGCCGGCATCAAGCCGGCGGATGCCGACGCGGACGCCGCGTTCGCGACGTACGTGTCGAACATCTCCTGGGCCGCCGAGCAGGCGCGCGGGACGGGTGTGCGCCTGGCGCTGGAGGCGATCAACAAGCGCGATCAGCCCGGCTACGGCCTGGCCTCGATGGAGACCGCGGCGACGGTCGCGCAGGAGGTCGACCCCGAGGTCGTCGGCGTCCTGTTCGACGTCTACCACGCGCAGGTCGACCGCGGGAACCTCATCGAACGGTTCGAGCAGCTGCTGCCTGTGGTCGCGCACGTGCAGATCGCCGACAACCCCGGTCGCGGCGAACCCGGCACGGGCGAGATCGCCTACGAGCGCGTGCTCGCCCGGATCGCCCAGAGCGGCTATCCCGGGTGGATCGGCTGCGAGTACGCCCCCGTCGCGGGCACCCGTGACGGGCTCTCCTGGATCGAGAGGACCATCCGATGACCGACCCGAAGATCGCGCTCATCAGCGCCACCCCGCTGGCGATCGCCCCGGCCGCGACGGCCATCGCCGCTGCCCTTCCCACGGCGACCGTGTGGAACCTGCTCGACGACCGTCTGCTCGCCGACGCGCATGTCGAGGGCGGCATCACCGCGCCGCTGGCCGCGCGCATGGACAGCCTCATCGAGCTCGCTCTGGCGGGCGGAGCGGATGGCGTGCTGCTCACCTGCTCGCAGTTCGGGATCCGCGCCGACCGGCGTGATCGCGAGGCCGACGGCGTCACCGTGCTGTCCGCCGACGGCCCGCTGTTCGCCGAGGCCGTCGCGGCTGCCCCCGCGCGGGTGCTGCTGGTCGCGTCGCTCGAGTCGTCCGCGAGCGACAGCACGGCACGGCTGACGGAAGCCTTCGTCGCGAGCGGATCGTCGGCGCAGGTGCGCCCGCTCGTGGTCCCCGCGGCGGCTGTGCCGCTGGCTGTGCCGGACCTGATCGACGCCCTCGCCACCGCGATCGCCGGTGTCGACGAGCCCTACGACCTGATCGTGCTCGCCCAGTACTCGCTCGCCGCCGCCGCTGCGCCTCTTGCGGACCGCTTCGGCGTGACCGTGCTGGACGGCCCCGCCGCTGCTGCTCGACGGCTGACCGCGGCACTCCAGGAGGGTCCTCGATGATCGGCGTCATCGCCGACGACGTGACCGGGGCCACGGATGTCGCCGCGGCACTGCGGCGTGCGGGGCTGCGCACCCTCCTCGCGCTCGGCACCGACATCGACGACACCGCGGTCTCGGCCGACGCCATCGTCATCGGCCTGAAGACGCGCTCCCTTCCCGCCGCAGAGGCCGTCGCACAGAGCCTCGCCGCGCTCGCGGTGCTGCGACAGCGGGGAGCCGACCGCATCTACGTCAAGTACTGCTCGACCTTCGACTCCACCGCCGAGGGGAACATCGGGCCGGTCACCGAGGCGGTCGCCCGCGAGCTCGGTGTCGACCTGGTCGTGACGACTCCTGCCGCACCGCTGCACGGGCGCACCGTGTACCGCGGGCACCTCTTCGTCGGCGACACACTGCTCGCGGAGACCCACATGCGCGATCACCCCGTGACGCCCATGCGCGACTCGTCGGTGCTGCGCCTGCTCGCGGCGCAGAGCGCGGAACCGGTCGCGGCGCTGCCTCTGGATGTGGTGCAGCAGGGCGCCGAGGCGGTGCGCGAGGCACTGCGCCGGGCCCGCGCGGAGGGCGACCTCCAGGTGGTGGCGGACGCCGTCACCGATGCCGACCTCGCCGCGCTCGCGGAGGCCGTCGACGGCGACGCGCTCGTCGCCGGATCCGCCGGACTCGTCGGAGCGATCGCGCTGCGGGAGACGGCGAGCGGCACCGCAGCCCCGGTGCCGCCTCCGGGGCGCACCGCGATCATCGCGGGCAGCTGCTCGCGGCGCACCCTCGAGCAGATCGACCGCTTCGTCTCCTCCGGAAGCCCCGCCTTCCGCATCACGGCCGAACCCGGTGACACCGCCGAGCAGCTCGCCGCACGCGCCGTGGAGTGGTGGGACCGCCAGCCCGACGATGCCGCCGCTCTCCTGTACTCCTCCAGTCCCGCCTCGGAGCGTCGCGACGATGTTCCCGGTGCCGGCGAACTGTATGAGCGGACGGCGGGTCTCATCGCCGCCCAGCTGTCGGATCGCGGGGTGAAGCGCATGCTCATCGCCGGTGGCGAGACCTCGGGCGAGGTCGTCCGCGCGCTCGGTACCACCGTCGCCGTCGTGGGGGAGGAGGTCGCGCCCGGTGCGCCGTGGATTCACGACGAGCGGCGCGACGTGCACCTGATCCTCAAGTCCGGGAACTTCGGTGACGAGGAGCTGTTCGTGGACGTCGCTCGGCAGGGGGCCGCGGTATGAGCGCCGCCGCCCGCCGCGCGATCGAACGCGTCGCGCACTCCATCCATCGTCGCGGCCTCACCCACGGCCGCACCGGGAACCTCGCGGTACGGGACGGCGACCACGTCCTGCTCACCCCGACGGGCGTCAGCCTCGCCTACATCGAGGCGGACCAGCTGTCGGTGGTCGCTCTCGACGGCACGCACATCGAGGGTCCGAAGCCGACGAAGGAGGCGTTCCTGCACGTCGCGATGCTGCGGGTGCGTCCTGACCTGAACGCGGTCGTGCACACCCATTCGGTCTACGCAGCCGCCGTGTCGTGCCTGGCCGACATCGACGCGGATGCTCCGATCCCGCCCCTCACCGCCTACTACGGCATGCGCGTTGGGGCGCTGCGGATGCTTCCCTACTTCGCTCCGGGCGATCCTGCCGCGACCAACGCCGTGGAAGAGGCGGCGCGCGTCACCCACGCTCTGCTGCTGCGCAATCACGGTCCCGTCGTCGCCGGCGCCGACCTGGATTCGGCGGTCGACGCCCTGGAAGAGCTCGAGCACACCGCGCAGCTGTTCTTCGTCACCCGCGGCCTGGCCACAGCCCCGCTCACCCCTGCGCACCTGCACGCGTTCGCGGCGCCCTCTGAAAGGTCTCCCTCATGATCACCCTGTACAGCGGCCTCGTCGTGAAGAAGCCCCTCGTCGAGCAGATCATCCCGGCGTTCGAGAGCGCCACAGGTGTCCGCGTCGACGCGACGTTCGAGCCCACGACCGTGCTCCTCGAGCGCATCGCCGCGGGGGAGCGCCCCGACCTGGTGCTCGGGGTCTCGTCGTCGGTGACCGACCTCGCCGAACAGGGGCTGGTGGACCCGGCCCAGGTCGCCGATATCGCGGTCTCGTCCGTGGGCTTCGCGCGGCTCGAGGGTGCGCCCGTGCCGGCCGATGACTCGGCGGCGGCCTTCCTCGACTATCTGCTCGCCGCGCGTGCGGTCGCGTACACGCTGAGCGGGGCGAGCGGAGTGCACTTCATGAAGGTGCTCCGGGAGCGCGGTCTTCTCGAGCGCATCGATGAGCGTGCCGTGCGCTGCGAGTCGGGTCTCACCGTGGAAGCGCTGCTCGACGGGCGGGCGGATGTCGCGGTCCAGCAGGTCAGCGAGCTGCGTTCCGTCGCCGGCCCGCAGATCGTCGAACCGATCCCGCACGAACTGCAGTCCTATGGACGGTTCGCGATCGGCGCGCGCCCCGGCGCCGGGGATGACGCGGCGCGCTTCGTCACCCTCCTGACCGAGAAGTCGACGCAGGACGCGTTCGCCGCGTTCGGGCTGTCGCGTCCCTGACCCCCTACCTGGAGAGCATTCATGAGAAAAGTCATCGTCGACACCGACACCGGCGTGGACGACGCGCTGGCGCTGATGCTGCTGGCCGCCGATCCCGAGGTCGAGATCCTGGCGGTGGTCAGCGTCTTCGGCAACACCACCGGCGAGCGCGCGGCCGACAACGCCCGCTACGTGCTGGACACCTGCGGACGCACGGATGTGCCCGTATACCGCGGCGCGGACGTGCCGCTCATCCAGGAGCTGCGGATGAACCCCGGCATCCACGGCGAGGACGGCTTCGGCAACACCGGGCTTCGTCCGGAGCAGTCCGTGGATCCCGACCCGGTCGGCGTCGACGTCGTGCTCGACCTGGTCGATCGGCATGAGGGCGAGATGGACTACCTCGCGCTCGGCCCGCAGACCAACCTCGCCGCCGCTCTCGAGAAGCGGCCCGACCTACTGCAGCGACTCCGCTCGACCACCATCGTGGGGACGCTCGGGCCGGCGCTGTACCACGACACCGCGCCGTGGGAGGATCGCCGGTTCCGGGTCTCGCGCGACCCCAACGTCTCGTTCGACATCGACGCGGCGCGCATCGTGGCAGCCCACGAGGGCGACGTCACCTGGTGCGGACCGTACGTCACCCGTCAGGCCCTCGTGCCCGAGGACTTCTTCCTCGACATCGCCTCGTCGACCGGCTTCGCCCCCGCACAGCTGATCACCGCGATCAGTCGGGACTACGCCGGCTTCTACTCGCGCTCGTACCCGCAGCCGGAAGGGCGCCGGGTCATGGGCATCAACGACAGCATGGCGGTCGCGAGCCTGCTCTTCCCCGAGCTCGTCACCGGTGCGGTGAAGCGTCCGCTCGAGACGTTCCTCGACCAGGAGACCGGCGACCGCTACCTCGCCGGGGTGCACCCGGTGAAGGACGAGACGCGGCCGATCCATCGGGTCGTCTTCGACATGGACTTCGACGGCGTGCTCGAGCGGATCGGCGAGGTGCTGCGGCGCCCGCTTCCGTGGCGCTGAGGCGCGCGGCGATTCAGTCGTAGGAGCGCGCGCGCACCCACGGCATCGGCAGCAGATCGGCGGCGGTCACCCACACCGGGTGGCCGCCGTCGTCGGCGAGTGTGCGGATGCCCGGGGCGATGGCGGGCACGAGCTCACGGCACACGCCGCAGGGGTTGAGGATGACCGTGGTTCCGTCTTCCCGCAGCCCCACCGAGACCATGGCCTCGATGTCCTGCTCGCCGCCGATCCTGGCGTTCGCGAGGGCCGTGCTCTCGGCGCAGACGCTCACTCGCGGGGAGCGCAGGCTGAGGCCGAGATAGATCTGTCCTGACGCTCCGCGGGCGGCAGCCGCGACGCGGTGCAGGTCGGCGTCGTGGGTACGGACGAGGAGTTCGGAGGCGGCGTCGACGAGGCGGCGGTCGGTGTCGTTCAGCGGTGAAGTCACGATGCACTCTTTCTGTCGCGAAGGGCGATCCTGCTATACTATAGTCGTCAACGGGTCGATCACCTCCCCCTCGAGGGCAGAGCAAAGGAGCTCCATGAGCACTGAAGAAGTAGTGGCAGCCACGGCGCCGCAGCAGCTGACGAGCAAAGCCAGCAAGACAGAGCGCCGCAACCTCCGGGCGCTGAGCTGGGGCCACGCGCTCGAGTGGTACGACTGGGCGATCTTCGGGCTCCTGTCGGTCTACCTCGGTGCGGCGTTCTTCCCCTCCGACAGCCCGCTCGCCTCGACCCTGAACGCGCTCGCGGTCTTCGCGGTCGGCTTCGTCGCCCGCCCCCTCGGCGGTGTCGTCTTCGGTTTCGTCGCCGACCGGTACGGGCGCCGGAAGATCATGATCTTCGCCGTCGGCGCCGTCGCCCTGGGCAGCTTCATCATCGGCATCCTCCCCGACTTCCAGACCATCGGCGTTCTCGCGCCGATCATCGTCGTCGCCGCACGCCTCCTCCAGGGCCTCTCCGCCGGTGTCGAGGCGCCGCTCGGAACGGCATACGCCCTCGAGCTGGTGCCCAACCGTCCCGGATACGTCGCCGGGTTCTTCGCCTTCTTCAACAACCTGGGCAACCTGCTCGCACCGCTGTCGATCTTCTTCATCAGCCTGCTGCTGGGACCGGAAGCTCTGGCGGCCTACGGCTGGCGCATCCCGTTCCTCGTGGGCGGAGCGTTCGGTCTCATCGTCCTGTGGCTGCGCCGCACGCTGCCGGAGACGCTCGACACCGCAGCCATCCGCACGGTCGGCGCGATCCCCACGAAGAACAACTCCGTGTGGCGCGATGTGCGCAAGTACTGGCTGAGCGTGCTCGCCACGGTGTTCATCGTGGGCGCCATCCAGGCGTACAACTACACCTGGATCGCCGGTCTGCCGAACCTCGCGAACGGCACGTTCGGAGAGGACCCCACCGCGGTGTTCGCCATCACGACCGGCATGGGCATCTTCCTGACGCTCGGCGCCTACGGTCTGAGCCGCATCCTCGACCGGTTCCCGATGTCCCGGTGGTTCGTCGTCGCCCGTCTGCTGGCGATCCCGACCATCTTCCTGGCGCTGCTGTACTCGCAGCCGGGGGTCGGCACGCTCGCCGGCGTGATGTTCGGCGGCGCGATCGTGCTGCTGCTCAACATGACCATCTTCGTCGTCGTGTCCAACTCGCTCCTGCCGCAGCACATCCGCGGCACCGGTCTCGGACTCGGGTACGGTCTCGGCGTGGCCATCTTCGGCGGCACGGCCTCGTACCTGCTGCTGTGGCTGCAGAGCCAGGGGATGATGTGGGTCTTCCCGATCTACATCGCCACCCTGTGTGCGATCAGCGTCGTGCTCTACGTCCTCGCCAAGAACCGCAACGGCCTCTTCGTGGGCAAGTGACCGTCTGATGGATATCTGGCGTGAGATCGTCGGCTGGGCCGGCAGTGCTCTCCTGATCATCTCGATCCTCCAGCCGACGATCTCTCGCCTCCGGTGGCTGAACCTCGGAGCATCGGCGATGCTCATGGCCTACAACCTGATGCTCGGCAGCGCGCCCATGGTCGCGCTCAACATCACCCTGATCGCGATCAACTGCTGGTACCTGTTCGTCTACATGCGTTCCGCCCGTGCCGCACGGGCGGAACCGGTGGTCGCGGACGGGCTCAGTGAAGCGTCCGAACGGCCTGTGAGCCGCTAGGACATGACAGAAAGCATGGATATGGAACGACTGATCATTGACACCGACCCCGGGATCGACGACGCCGGAGCGCTGTTCTGGGCGCTCGCCTCGGACGCCTTCCACATCGAGGCGCTGACCACGGTGTTCGGCAACGTCGATGTCGACACCGCCACGGCGAACGCCCGCAAGATCGCGGCGCTCGCCGGTCGTCCCGACCTGCCCATCTGGAAGGGCGCGAGTCGGCCGCTGGTCGGTGAGCCGAACTTCGCGGAGCACATCCACCGCCCCGGTGGCGTGGGCTACTGGGAGTACCCGGACCCGGATCCCGATGCCGACGTCGCGTCCGATGCCGTGCGTCGGATGATCGAGACGGTCATGGCGGCGCCGGGCGAGGTGACCATCATGGCGCTCGCTCCGCTGACGAACGTCGCGCTGGCGATCAAGCTGGAGCCGGAGTTCGCGCGCTCGGTGCGCCGCATCATCTACATGGGTGGGGCGGCCCTCACCTGGGGGAACGTGACGCCGGTCGCGAGTGCGAACATCTACAACGATCCCGAGGCGGCCGAGATCGTCATCCAGTCCGGTGCTCCGCTCACGCAGGTCGGTCTGGATGTGTCCCGCAGCTTCTCGCTCTCGCCCGATCACATCCGCACCCTCTGGGAGTCGCGCTCGCCGATGGGTGTGGCGCTCTGCGAGATGATCGGCTACCCCGATCGCCAGGACGACCGCGATGAGATGCCGGAGTGGAAGACCGAGGGCATGCACCTCAACGACGTTCCCTGTGTCGCCTATGCGCTCAACCCCGAGTGGTTCACCGTGCGGCGGCTGCGCGTCGACGTGGAGCTGAACGGCACGCACACCCGTGGTCAGACGGTCGTGCAGATGATCGACCGGTGGCAGGGCGTGCCGAACGTGGACGTGCTCTTCGACATCGACGCGCAGGCGGTCGCCGACGCGCTGACGGCCTCGGTGACCGCATTCGGAACCGCCGTCGACTGACCCTCGTTTCCCACGCGACCAGCGGCCCCGCCCTCCCGACCCGGGGGTGGGGCCGTTTTCGCGTTGAGTCAGTGCCCCACGCGCCGCCGCCCCTGCTCCGAGTGCACGGGAAGCTGTCGAGTGTACGGCCTGGCCGCGTCGACAGCCCGTGCAGTCGTCGGTAGGCCGTGCACTCGGGGAGGAGCGGCTGATTGCTTGACCTTGACGCAACGTCAACTTCTAGAGTCGAGATATCGAACAGGAAGGAGGCGACATGGAACGGGACGACTGGTCCATCCAGGAGATCGCGCGGCTGGCGGGAACCACGAGTCGCACGCTGCGGCACTACGACGACATCGGACTGCTGCCGCCTTCGCGCATCGCGAGCAACGGCTACCGGCACTACGACGGACAGGCGCTCGTGCGGCTGCAGCGCATCCTCCTGCTGCGAGAGCTCGGACTCGGGCTGCCGCAGATCGCGGAGGTGCTCGAACGCGAGCGCGGCGAAGCATCCGCCCTCGAGACCCATCTCGCGCTGCTGCGCGAGGAGCAGACCAGGCTGGCGCGGCAGATCGCGTCGGTCGAATCGACCATCACAGCATTGAGAGGAGGTGAGAACCTCATGGCAGAGAACATGTTCGACGGCTTCGACCACACCCAGTACAAGGAGGAGGTCGAGGATCGTTGGGGCAAGAAGGCCTACGCCGACAGCGACCGCTGGTGGCGGGGGATGACGGATGCCGAGCGCGCCGACTGGCAGCAGCGCGTGTCCGACCTCGGACGCGACTGGATCGCCGCGGCGGAAAGCGGCATCGACCCGGCATCCGCCGAGGCTCAGGATGTCGCGCGACGCCACGTGGAGTGGCTCACGGGCATCCCGGGTACGCCCGCGGCCGTCCCCGGCGGCGACACCAAGGCGTACGTGATCGGGCTCGGCGAGATGTACGTCGCGGACCCGCGCTTCGGCGCGAACTACGCGACGTCGTCCGGCGGCACCGACGGCGCGGAGTTCGTCCGCGACGCGCTCCGCATCTATGCGGAGGCGAACCTCTAGCGAGTGGGGGCGTTTCGTCTCGTCGCTGCGCTCCTCGCTCAACGACCGGGTGGGGACGTTCGCGCTCCTCGCTCAACGGCCGCGACGACTGCGGTCGTTGAGCGAGCGGAGCGAGACGAAACGCCCCTCCCGGCGTATCCGGGCGTAGCGAACGGCGGGTCGAGGGGCAAGGGGGAGCCCCTGGCGCGGGGGCGGGCGTAGGGTCGTGCCATGAGTCGGCGGCACAGGGACAGGGACGCATCGCCGCTGTTCCTCGTCGCGACCGCCGCCTACACCGCGAACTGTGCACTCGGCGCCTCGGTCGCCGCCCGGCTCATCGACACCAGCCGCTTCCGCTGGCTGCATCATGCGCTCTACATCGTGACCTGCACGACCGTCGCCGC
>NZ_JARE01000056.1:0-1250 GCF_000708325.1 Microbacterium sp. Cr-K20
TGCTGTACCTGGGCGACCAGAACAGCCGGAAGATCTTCGAGATCGACCCCGACACCGACAAGGTCCTCGGCGAGATGACACTGCCGGAGAACATCCGCGACATCGGCATCGACGACGAGAAGAACCTCCTCTACGTCGGACAGCAGAACCGCAACTGGCTCGTCGTATCCATCGCCCCCGACACCTTCGGACAAGTCGTCCGAGGACCCTTCCCCACCATCGAGTCCAACCGCTCGATCGACGTCGACCCGAAACTCGGACACGTCTACGTCGCCGTCCCCTCCCGCGGCATCGAAGTCCTCGACGCCGACACCGGAGCCTCCCTCGGAGTCATCAACGGCACCGCAGACGCCTACTACGTCGCCGCCGACCCCACCACCGGCACCGTCGTCAGCACCAAGTTCCACGACCTCACGAATGTCGTGAACGTCGAGGCCTTCGATGCCGACAACGGCTTCAAGAAACTGTGGTCCAAGGCGACTCGCGCGAACCCGCGTCAGCTCGACATCGACTCCACGAACGGTCTGCTCTACGTCGGCTACACCGGCACGGGCAAGGGCGCTGGCGGATTCTCGGTGCACGATCTCACCACCGGGAAGGCGCTCGGCGACTTCGCCGATCCGAAGTACGGCAAGGACGGCTACGGCATCACGGTCGACGAGGAGCACCAACGCGTGTTCGTCTCCAACCGCGACTTCCGCCTCAACCCGCCAGGAGAGGAACTCACCTCGGCAGCCGTCACCGTCAGCGAACGGGTGCTTCCGGAGACCCTGAGCTACGAATCGGCGGGGCACCTGGCGTCGGTGGATCGTTCGAAGGCGAGCCTGCCCGCGGGCATGGCCTACTCCGAGTCCCGCGACCTGCTGTACCTGGGCGACCAGAACAGCCGGAAGATCTTCGAGATCGACCCCGACACCGACAAGGTCCTCGGCGAGATGACACTGCCGGAGAACATCCGCGACATCGGCATCGACGACGAGAAGAACCTCCTCTACGTCGGACAGCAGAACCGCAACTGGCTCGTCGTATCCATCGCCCCCGACACCTTCGGACAAGTCGTCCGAGGACCCTTCCCCACCATCGAGTCCAACCGCTCGATCGACGTCGACCCGAAACTCGGACACGTCTACGTCGCCGTCCCCTCCCGCGGCATCGAAGTCCTCGACGCCGACACCGGAGCCTCCCTCGGAGTCATCAACGGCACCGCAGACGCCTACTACGTCGCCGCCGACCCCACCACCGGCACCGTC